>DATJPT010000003.1 GCA_035506275.1 Bacteroidota bacterium | reverse complement strand
CGTGATCAAGTTCGGGCTCGCTTTCGTCCCGTCGCAGATAAACGTCCCCAGCACATGGATCCATCCCAACGGGTTCGCCATGATCAACGTGTCCCCAGCACTCACCGTTAACGTGTCTCCAACATTCACACTGATACTGTCCAGAATAACGTACGTATGATTGGGAAGCGTCGTCCCTTTGACCGATCCCGTAAGGATCGAATGCAGCGGAGTATCCGAGTAAGCCGTTCCCAGTACGAAAAAGAAAAGCATTGTTGTAATCACCTTGGACATATGGTTCTCCTTTTGTTTTTTGAGGTAATGAATTGGCTTATTGTCGATGGCAGATTAAAGTTTGTAGCTGATTCCGATCGAGCCGCGAATTTTGTTCAGATCTCTTTCGATCACGATCGGCGAATGCTGAACATATTGGCCGGACACAACTTCTGTGACGGCTTTTGAGTTTGTGAGATTGATCACTTTGATGCTGATCTTCATGCTGGAAAACAACTGCTGGTCGGCGGAAAGATCGAGTTCGCTGACGCCGTCCTGATAGGTGTCGTAGCCGTCCAGCCTGCTGACCGCGAGCAAACTCTTACCCGTATAATTGTAGGAGAGGTTTCCCGACGTCCCCCATGCCGGGCTTACGTATGAAAGCGTGACGTTGACGATCTGAGGGGATTGAGATTGCAGCGGGCGTTTTTGCTGATAGTACGATTGAACGAGATCGCCGTAAATGTCCTCTGCTGAGACCTGCTTCGTGCTCGTGATTTGCGAAAAGACATAGCTGTAATTTGCCGTGATCCCGAGGCCGCCGAAATGTTTGGACGCTACCCCTTCAAAGCCATAGACTTTCGCCGGGTCTCCGTTCCCCTTCGTTGTGACCAGAAGAACGCCGACGGACTGAAATTGATCTTCGATCGGATCGATGATCCTCTTGTAATACAACCCCGCGGAGAAGGCATCCGAAGCATCCGGATAGTATTCATAGCGAAGGTCGATGTTTGTAGCCCTGGCAGGCCGGAGATTGGGATTCCCCTGCGACTGACTTTCATCCAGCCGGTCGACGGCCGGAACGAGGTCAAAGTAGCTCGGCCGGCTGAGCGATTGTGCGACCGAGAGTCGTCCGATTTGGTCCGGCGTGAATTCATAACGGAAATGGATTCCCGGAAGAACATTGACCATCTTCACGTCGTTTTGCTGCTCCGTAAATGAAGCAGAAGCACTCGTGAAATACTTATCCTGCGCATTCTCCCATCTGACCCCGGTAAGAATTTGAAGTCTGTCAAAGATCAATGTGTATTGCAGGTATGAAGCAAGAAGGAGCTCGCTTGCTTTGTAATTCTGATATCCATAGACCGTTGTCCCCGAAGTGCTCCCGTAACCGAATACGGTGGTTTTGGCGCTGTCGATTGACGTGAACGTCTGCGTTCTCCCGTTGATGATCGACGGATTCAATTGATAGTCGTCTTCGTAATTGACGCGATTGAGTTTTTGAGCGACGAAACCCGCCTGAATCGTATGCATCCCGTCCGATGTCAGATGCCAGGTTGCGTCGAGCTTGCCGAGGTTCTGATGATCGTCGTTCTTTCTCCATGAATGGGTGATGTCTCCGAGCCCCTGAAATGGTTCGAGCTTTCCGTTCGCATCATAGTTCTGCAGGATCGAATACTCGGCCTCGTCGGGACGGTCCTGCAGCGCATCGGTATAGTTGAGCGTCCAGTTCAATGAAAAAGGAGACGTCGAAAAATGGCTCCCCGAAAGCGAAACACTGGAGATATCCTGGATGCGCAACGCCGACCGGTTGGTGTAGGTCAGATCGTTGGCCCCTCGTGAACCGTCGATCTCTATCTGGAGTGCATGCCGGGTCTGTGCCTCTTCCTGGCGGACGTACATATACGTTGCAGAAAGCTCTTGTCCTTCATCGGCGATGAAGTCTCCCTTCGCAACTGCACCGCCCCGGGTTTTATTGACGTAATAGTTTTGGTTATTGTAGGTGGAAGCGTACGGAATCAGATGTCCCTGACTGTCGATGGTGTTGATGTCGGAACCTAGAGAGTAAATGTCGGTGTGCACTTCGTTATAGGTATTTTGAAAACTGCCGGCAGCCATGAGTCCGAGCCTGTTATCGAAAAAACGGTCCCCGACAAGAGCGGAAAAGAGACCGTCCGCAGGAGCGGGGGCGTTGGTAAATTTCAGGTTGGCGATGGAAAAATCTGCACTTGACGGATTGTACCTTGGTTTGAGTTCAGTGGTGGGATCCGAATCGCTCACCGTTCCATGAAGCCGCTCGGGATCGAGTTCGGGGACCGCGCTTCTGTTGAATGAGCTGAACGAATTTCCAAGCACGCCCGATGTCGATCCGCTCGCAGCGTTGAAGTTGAAGACGAACCGGTCGGGAGCTTCCCTCAGCATCAGGTCGGTCGAACCGCCGATCGCGTCCCCCGCGATGTCGGGAGTCAGCGACTTTGTTACCTCAATCCGCTCAAAGAGGCCGGACGGGAAAATGTCCATCGGCACGAAGCGGTCTTTTGATTCGGGACTAGGAATTTTGATGCCGTCAACCAACGTATTATTGTACTGTTGCGCGAGCCCTCTCATCACCACATAGCGTCCCTCTCCCTGGTCTCGGATGAGCGACATGCCCGAAACGCGCTGAAGGACGTCCGCAGCAGTTCTGTCGGTTGACTGCTCGATCGTCTGCGCGGAGATGACGTTGACAAGATTGGCTGCGGTCTTTTCCGTTGCCCGGGCCGTAGTTTCAAGTTCATTGTTCGCTCTTGCGGTGACGACGGATTCGCCCAGAGTGATGAGCTTTTCTTTCAGCGAGAAATTTTGGACCAATACAGAAGACCCTTCGTCTACGGTGATGCTCTCCTCTTTGGCGGCAAATCCAAGGATGCGCACAACGATCTCGTACTCTCCTGCCGGCACATTCCGAATAATATAATCTCCACTCGTGTCGCTGACGGTTCCGTACGTTGTTCCCTCAATGAAAACGGATGCACCGGCGATCGCCAATTTCGTTTTGCTCTCCCTTACGTTTCCTTTGATCGTGCCGGAGAATGTTTCCTGCGCAATAATGATGAGTAACAAAAGGAGGATCGCATGGTATTGACGTAGCATAGAAGAATTCTGTGGGTAAAGAAAGCGAAGAGGTTCTGGAAGAATGGACTCCCGCTATGACCGCAACCTCGCTCCAACGAGCGGCGACAATGTACGCTCGTTTTGTTATGCGAGTATTACTGTACAGTGAACTGCATAAGAATAAATTATTATCGGAATGCTAACGCGGATGAACATGTCGATGGGAAGCCTCATTGACACAGCAACGGCATCTCAACATGTCATTGCAGCGGCCCTAATTCTTCTCTTTCCGAAATGGACGGAATGCGAACCATTGCTGAGGAAAATACCCCTTTGGAAAACCAGAATAGGTGAGGCCGTATGAAACTGGCCTTTCAATCGAGGGCAAAAATCCGGTCCCGAATAACCAATCCCATACTGCAAGCTTGGTGGAATAGTTGACGCTGTTCCCCTTCCCTTTGGCATGATGCCAGCGATGCATCTCCGGGCCGTTAAAGAAAAACTGCAGCCTGCCCGAATGAACATTGATGTTGGAATGGATATACATTCCCCATACGGCGTCCACAATTCCTTTCAAAAGAACGACTTCCGGCGCCGCGCCGAGGAGGATGATCGGAGTGAACTCGATCGACTGGTTTATTAAAATTTCAAGCGAGTGGGACCGGGCTCCCGCCAGCCAATCGACATCCCGCACCGAATGATGTGCTTCATGAATTCTGTAAAGATACTTGTTATGATGCTGCCATCGATGGAAGAGGTAGATATAAAGATCGTGAGACACAAAAAAAAGAAGGAACTGCCCCCACACCGGCCAGTCGGAAATGATATGAAACCGCGAGACCGACGTTTCATTATCCAGCCAGTGAATGAACCCGAAGATAACCCAGCTCAGGATGTAACTTTGGAAGATCGTATACATTCCTAGATCCGTCCAAAACCCCTCCCTGAACAATGGCTGGCCGGCGGTATAAGGGAATCGGCGTTCTAAAATTATGAGTACCAGCGCCGAAAGCGAAACGATCACCGGTGAAAGAATTTCTAAATTCATACCAAATTCTGAATAGACACATCCCTCAGCTCAAGAAAGGGACCAAGGAGGCATCATGCCGTAACTTTTTCCCGAACCTGGCGGAGTCTCTTTCGCGGTCCGAGCTCGCTTTCATAGACCCGCTTTATCCCGTCTCCGACCGCCTTCTCAATGTCGCGGATATTCTGCACCAGGCGGATCAGCCCGCCGATCTCGACCGAAGCCGCCTGATCGCTTCCCCACATGGCTCTGTCTAAAGTTATATGCCGCTCCACGAACGTTGCTCCCATTGCCACCGCCGCCCATGTCGGTGCGAGCCCTGTTTCGTGGCCGGAATAACCGACGGGGCATTCGGGAAATTTTTGCTTTAAAGTCTGGATCATCTTCAAATTTAATTCTTCTGCCGGACAGGGATACGTGGAGGTGGAATGAGCAACGAGAATGCTCTCCCGTCCAAGAAGGGTCATTGCACTATCGATCTCATTCTCCGTCGACATCCCGGTCGAGACGATCATCGGCTTGCCGGTCTGGCGTTTCTTCATCAACAGTTCATTGTTCGTCAATGCGGCCGAAGGCACTTTGTAGCAGACCGGGTTAAATTTTTCGATAAAATCTACCGACTCTTCATCCCAGCACGATGCGAACCAGTTGATCCCGCGTTCTCGGCAGTGGCGGTCGATGTCGGCATATTCCTTTTCGCCAAATTCGACCATGTAGCGGTACTCAAGGTATGTCATCCGTCCCCACGGAGTATCGCGCATGACGTCCTGCTGATCTCTCGGGACGCACAGTTCAGGCGTCCTCTTTTGAAATTTTACTGCGTCGCATCCGGCGAGCACGGCACCGTCGATCAGCTTCTTAGCGATTTCGAGCGAGCCGTTATGGTTGATGCCGATCTCGGCGATGATGAAAATCCGTTCCCCTTCTCCAACAGACTTTTTGCCGATCTGGACCGTCGGTTTCTGCATTGCGATTCCCTTCACAGATTTGTTGAAATGGTTAATTAACCGTGTTTACCACGCCGTCCAACCGCCGTCGACGACGAGGTTTGATCCTGTCATGTAACCCGATGCATCGCTTGCAAGAAAAATCAATGCCCCCTTATAGTCCGTTGGCTGCGCCATGCGACCGAGGGGGGTGCGTGTTGCGTAGTGTTCGATAAAAGCCTTGTCCTGACCATTCTCAACCCCTCCAGGAGACAACGCATTGACACGCACTCCGCTTTTGGCCCAGTAGGTCGCAAGAAATCTTGTAAATGCGAGCACCGCCCCTTTCGTCGTCGGATAGGAAGGAGATTTATAGAACGATTGTTTTCCGTCCTCCTGCCTATAGAGCGACTGGTCCGGCCCGACAAGCCCGTACGTCGATGCGATGTTGATGATGCTCCCTCTTCCCTGCCCAGCCATTACTTTACCGATCACCTGCGAGCATAGAAATGTGCCGGTGATGTTGACATCAAGAGATCTCTGCCAAAACTCAAGCGGATAATTTTCAAATTTCGACTGTTCTGCGGCCGCGGCAGGATTTTCGAAAGCGTCGTTGATCGCTGCATTATTCACGAGGATGTCGATCTCCGTATGGTCGTGAAAGATCCGGTCTCTCAGGGCTTCCACCGAAGCACGATGGGTGACATCTGCGCCGATGCCGACCGGTTTCGATGCCGTCGCGATTCCCAACTCCCGCGCAAATGCCTCACACCGCTCTCCGTTGAGATCCGTGACGATCACGGTCGCGCCGGCTTCGGCCAATGCAGAACAATGCTGCTTACCGAGGAGCCCAAGCGCGCCGGTGACGACTGCGACCTTCTTCTTGAGAGAAAAAAGGTCGGTCATGCGGAGACCTTCTTCGGTTTCATGTTGAAATTGCTCGTCTTTCGGAACACAGGCTCGACCGGCTCGCCCCGAAGCTGCCCGCGGACATTCTTTTCATCAACGGCCTTCTTAATGATCGGAAGAACTTCCTTGTAGACACTCAATGTGTATTTAACATCGGCGTCCGAGTGCGAATAACTCATGGTGTGGAATCCTCCCCATAAGATCCCGCGCTTGATCAATTCCTGCTGGAGGAGCGATTTTATTTCAAGAGGATCTCCTGCGCTTGCATCGAACGTGACGATCGTCCGGTAGCCAAACCCGGAACACTTTGTGAAGTTCATGCCAAGCGCTTCGGCGATCTCGTTGTATCCCTCCTTGAGGAGCGACCCGACGCGGTCAAGATGTTCGGGGACCTTCTTCTCCTTCAATTCTTCGATCGTCGCCTTTGCCGCGGCGAGGGAGAGCGCCTCGCCGCCGAACGTCGTGAAAAAGAAGACATCCTTTTCAAGGAGATGCATGACATCGCGCCGGCCGGTAAGTATCGAGATCGGCATTCCGTTAGCGACGGCTTTTGAATAGCACGCGAGGTCTGCTTTCACTCCGAAAAACTCCTGCGCGCCGCCTAGGGCGAGACGGAACCCGGTCCACATTTCGTCGAAGATGAGGAGCGTCCCGTTCTGCCGGCAAATTTCCTTGAGCCGGTGAAGGAAATTTCCGACGGGGGCCTCGAATACCACCGGCTCGAGAATAACGCATGCCGTTTCGCCGTCAATCGAATCGATGACCGATTGGATATCGTTGTAGTTAAAAGTGAAGGTGAGGTCGCGGACTGCCTGCGGGATCCCTTTATTCCGGTCGGTGACGCCGATATACCAGTCATGCCACCCGTGATAGCCGCAGCAGAGAACTTTGTCGCGCCCGGTAAATGCGCGCGCTAAACGCACCGCCGCTGTCGTAACGTCGCAACCGGTTTTGCTGAATCGTACCGATTCAGCGTTCGGGATCACCTCCCGAACAAGCTCCGCAACCTCGACCTCAAGCGGATGCATCATCGAGAATGTAATGCCGTCCTCTAATTGTTTTTTGATCGCATCGTCGACCCGCTCGTACGCGTAGCCGAGCGAGACCGGTCCTACCCCCATCGTGTAATCGAGATACTCATTACCGTCCACATCCCAGACGTACGCCCCCTTGCCCCTCTGAAGATATTTCGGCGCGACCCCTTTGACGTACTGACCCGGGCCCTTCGCCAGCGTCTGCGTGACCGCGGGAATCAGTCCCAGCGCGCGCGCATAGAGATCATCTGAGTTCGTAATGATCGGGTAGTTTTCATTCTTTCCGATTGAATTCATACTGCACCTCTTTCAATATTTTCGAACCGCGATGGAACCTTCCAATTCTTCGGGAAATAGGTCTTCATCTCTTTCTTCGAACGCTGCCATCACTCTGGAAGCGATCTGGCCGCTGGTAAATCCCTCGTATGCGAGAACATCGTTCAGCAATCCCGGTCTGAACCAGCGTCCGTTGAGCGCGAACGGCAGAACTTTTGCCGTTCGCTGGTACCGCACAAGAATTTCGCTGACGATGGAATACAGCCCTCCCGTAAGAAAGTGGTCTTCGATCGTCACGAGCATCGAGCATTCTTTTGCAGCAGAGAGGATCGTCACTTCATCGACCGGCTTGAGCGTCCGCAAATTGATGAACCGGACCGAGAATCCTTTTGATTCCAGGATTTCTTTCGCCATCCACGCTTCCCGGTTCATGAATCCATAGGTCAAAAGAGCAATGTCCATTCCTTCAACAAGGATCTCTGCTTTTCCGACTGCAAACTGGTCATAATGGTTGACAACCGGCTCCATTGCCGTGAAGCGGATATACCAAGGAGATTTGTCTTTGAGGATATGCGGAAGCCCGGCAACAAGTTCCACCTGGTCCGCGGGGCAGAAGACATTCATGTTGGGGATGCCGCGCATGATCGAAACATCCTCGAGCGCCTGGTGCGTCGGGCCATTCCCGTCCGAGAGAAATCCCGGAACTCCGCCGACAAGCTTCACGGGGAGGTTCCCGATGCCGATATCGGTACGGACAAATTCAAAGGCGCGGAGGGTAAGAAACGTTGCGAGGGCGTGAACAACAGGAATTTTCCCGCGGAGCGCAAGCCCGGCCGCTGCGCCGACCATGGTCTGTTCAGCGATGCCGACATCGATGAACCTTTTTCCGAGCGTTTGGGGAAGATTCCTGATCGCTGCCCGATTCTCTGATGTCATCACCACGATCGACTCGTCTGCCTCGGCCAGTTCTTTTAATTTTTGTTCGTAAGTGACCATCAACGTAATCCTTTTAACGGACCATGAGAGTTTCGGACGACAATGTGCTTTCCTGACCGTTGTACAACTCGTCAAGGAGCATCTCGATTTCATCGTGAGTAAAATTGGCAAACCACCGGTCGGCGCGCCGTTCGATGCTCGCCAATCCCTTCCCCCGGATGGTATCGGCAATGATGACATTCGGCCTGTCAACACTCATCGGAAGGCGCGAAAAGGCGGCCTCCATTTTGTCAAAACTGTGGCCGTTGATCCTGTTCACCGACCAGCCGAAGGCCGCAAATTTTTTGTCGATGGATTCCAGCGGGATCAGCTCTTCGGTTTTCATGTTCGCCTGGAATTCGTTCCTGTCCACAACGGCGACAAGATTGTCGAGCTTAAGAGCGGCCGCAACCAGACATCCTTCCCAAATCGACCCCTCGTTCAGTTCGCCGTCGCCCAGAATCACAAAGACACGATTGTTTCCCTTGCGCATTTTTATGTCCAGCGCAACGCCGATCGCAACAGACAACAGATGGCCAAGCGAACCGGAGTGAAACTCGACTCCTGGAATCGTGCGGTTCGGATGCCAGTAGATCGAATCGTTCGTATGAAGATGATTCGTCAGCCTCTCCTTTTCCATGTACCCGAGTTCCGCAAATGTCCCGTACAATGCCGGCACGTCATGTCCCTTTGAGAGGAAAAAATAGTCCCGGTTCTGGTCTTTGAGGTTTTCAGGGGACAGCCGGAGAACTTTGGCATAAAGATAGACGATCAGGTCCGCGCACGACAACGACGCGCCGATGAAGCATCCTCCGTCCGTCGCCATTGAAATGATATGTGCCCTCACCCGAAGGGCGAGAAGCTCGAGTTCGATCTTTTCCTGTTCTGTCATGAATTCACAACCTGCCGCGTTTCTTTTGCTGAAATTGTTTTAAGCTGTCCTGGGTAATGCCGGTACCAATTCACGCCGATGTAGCGGGCGTTTAGCATTTTGATCTCCGGCTTTTCGGAGATCAGCTGAAGAATATCGTACATCGAAAAGACCGGCTGCCCGGGCGTCCACAATTCATCATAGACTCGTTTGATGAGGCTGTAATCTTCGGGATAGTCGATGGTCCAGCGTTGCTCCATCGAATAGTCGAGTCCGGACTCGCACAGAACGCTCCCAAGAACGAACCTCTCCGGCTGCTCCCAAAGAAAGGGGGTCGTATGTTCCCTCTCATAGTCCTTCTCCGCTTCGCACCATGCGGTCTTCAATGCTTCCATTGTCATGACTTCAATATCGTTCCCGTCAGGATACGTTGCCGGGTGCAGGTTACTGACATAATCGAACGGCCTGACCCGCGCGGTGAAGAATCTCAGGACAGTGTCGATGATCCTTGGATCGATCAAGGGGCAGTCGGAGGGAATCTTCACAACGGCATCTGCCTTTTCATGCAGGGCGGCCTGAAGGTGCCTGTCCAGCAGGTCGGAGGGATGGCCGCTGAAGCATCGGACGCCGATAGATCTGCACAATGTGCGGATCGGATCGTCGCTCCGCTCCGTCGTCGTCGCAACGACGATGTCGGAAACTTTTTCGGCTGCCTGTACTCTCTCAACCATTCTCTGCAACAGCGGAGCGCCGGCCAGGGGGAGCAGAACTTTATTCGGGAGCCTCGAGGAACCCGTCCGCGCCTGTATGACAATGAGTGTTTTCATGCAGCGTGCGAGAATAAGCGGGCTAACTTCGCCCTGTATCCGTGCTGCCACCGCAGGGGAATCTCCCCCTTTCGCAGGTCGGAGTGAACAAGTTCGCGTGATTTTTCTGAGAGCATCTCGCGGGCTACGGCCGCGATATTTCTCGCCCCCGAGGCGTTCTGCAGCGGGGCGAGTCTTCTCAATTCTTCCAGAGGAAAATTCGAGTAGATCTCTTTTCCGAGAGCCAACCCGACGTACACGGTCGAAGAAAATTGAGTGATCAGCACGTCGCAGTTCGCGACCATTTCCTCCGCGTTCCCTGAAGCGAATACGAGCGCTGACGGGGCCCACATGGCGATCTCGGCCGTGGCGCGCTCGATGTTCTCGTTTGGATGCAGCTTGAATATCAGCTTCCGGCCGCGCGCTATCCTGACGGCATTTTGGATGATCTTCTTCCGGTTCTCGAACTTGAACGTCTCACGGGAGTCTGAGGTGCATACCAGGACGTAATTTTTGTGGGGGAAACGATTGTCGAGAAATCTTTTACAGTCGTCAAAATTCGGGATGCCGGTCACTACAATTTTCTCCGCGGGAATTCCCTTCCGGATGAACAGGTCGCGATATCCTTCGCTGGCGACGCACAATTTTTCATACGCATTACTCAGACTGAACGTAGAGGTGCTGCCGATCCATCGGGGAAGAAACGGGAATTTTTTTACGAGATAATAGCCGATGTTTTCGGGGTCGGTCATCCCCTCCTGGACCAAAATGATCCTCTTACTTATAATATTCTCCTGAATAACGAGGTCGGCACAGGTAAAAACCAGGTCGTAATCATTTCTCTCCCCCCGGTAGTCGACCTTCAAATGGTTGGAATGAAGGTATTGGAGACACCGGCCGACCATTTTACTCCCCATGATCGACATCTCCGTCAGGTTCATCTTCCGGAGGAATTCTTCCAAACCGGTGGCATAATAGGGACTGAACCAGCAATCATATTCGCGGTCGAGTTCCAACGAGACCTTATGCATCTGTGTCGTCTGGTTTCTCGATCCGCAGATAAAAAGGATTTTCTTTTTCATACAATTTCCGGCGCTATTTCAGGGCGCAAGACCTCCCCCATAACCTCCTGGACGCCCTTCCCTCCCTGGATCCACAACAGTGTGAGTCCAGCGACGATCCAGAATAATTCCTTGCTCCTCTTGATGACTATGAATGCCGCTCCTGCGGTTGCCGCGTTGATGACACCCGCCGCTCCGAACGCCGAAACATATCCGCTATCCATCACTCCAAGCCCTCCGGGGATGAAAAAGGCAACCGAGCGGGTCAATGAAACAAGCGGCTCAAACATCAGGACCTGGTATGGAGCGATGCTCATCCCGAGCACAGCAAGAATGAGAAAGGTCTCCACGGCTTCGGTGAGCCATCCTAAAAAGAAAAGAAAGAATGCCAGGATACTCTGCTTTCTCTTCCGGATAAAAAAATCCTTCAACACCAAATCAGTCTCTTTAAAAAATCCTTCCTTCTTTTCGACAGCAGGGCCGATGTACGGGACGTTCCGCAGCAGGCGGAAGAGCCAGATAAAAAGCGTTCCTCGGGAGAGTTTCACTCCCATTGCGGCAAACACAAGGAGGACCGATATCGATATGCCGACGGACAGTAATCGAATCATCCCGAAATGCTGAGAAAAAATAATCCCGAGGAAAACGCCGATCGCAATATATATCCCCTGGCTCAACCCCATGAGAAGTTTCCGGAGAACCAGGCTTGAAACAATTTCAGCGCCGTCAAAGCGGCTTTGTTTGTTCAGCAAATAGACCTTTGTGGCTTCCCCCACCACGACTCCCGCCGGAATGAACCGGTACATCGACTCGCCTGCGATGTGAACCTGCAGAAGTCTGAAAAACGAGATCGATTTGGCAGGCGTATCAAGGATGAGTTTCCATGCCGCGGTATCGAAGAGGCAGCCGATTGCATAGATCGCATAGACGGGAATGAGAAGGAGTCCGACATTCATCAGAAGGGAATACATCAAGGAAAGATCGGCATCCCGGAAGAGAAGAATCAAAAGCGCTCCTCCTGCCAGAGCTGAAACGATCCGGAGCAGTATATGCAGTCGCCTTTTATTCTTTTTCACGCCACAAAGGTAATTGTTCTCTTTTACCGCAGGATAACGGAAGGGTTAACAAATCTTTACTGAGCCCCCTCCCGTTAAAATATTATCTGAGAATGATGTAGCGAAAACGACCGTTCCGGTACTTGCACGCAACGATTGATAACACGACCGTTAAACGAGGATAATAATAATGAAACACATCGAGAGTACTTTGGTCAAGAACATTCACTCAACGGGACAATTCGCATGTACCAACACCTTCTGGCATCGACTCCCTTCTTCGAAGTAAAAATCGCCGAGTATTTATACGAGGTTGAAGCAGCCCTCCGGCTCCGTTTCAAGGTCTTCAACTTGGAACTCCACGAAGGGCTCGAATCTTCCTATGAAACCGGGCTAGACTCGGATGTCTACGACACCTTCTGCGACCATTTGATCGTCAAGGATAGAGAAACGGATAATGTTGTCGGTACGTATCGGTTGCTGCGGCAGGAAAAAGCGGAGAAAAGTTTCGGCTTCTACTCGGAGAATGAATTCGAACTCGGGCGCATTAAACAATTGCCGGGGCAGTCGCTGGAGTTGGGACGGTCCTGTGTGGCGAAGGAGTATCGCTCACTTGCTGTCGTTAATTTATTGTGGGCTGGAATCGCCCGGTATATCGAGATCCATAACATCAACGCGATGTTTGGATGCGCAAGCTTTCACAGCATCGAGGAAGGTGAGGTCGCCGGCGCATTTGCCTACCTGAGGGAGCATCATTTCGCGCCAGATCATTACCGGGTGTTTCCAACCCGGCGGTGCGCCATGAGCCTTACTCCCGGACTCGATAGCGGCCGCGAAGTGAATCACATTATCCAAAACTTTTCTCCGCTATTAAAGGGATATCTACGCGCTGGCGCGCTGATCTGTGGGGAACCGGCGCTCGACAGACAATTCGGGACGGTCGATTTCTTCGCCCTGCTGGAAACTGACAAGATCACGGAAAAATACAAAAATCACTATTGGAAAATGGCCGGAGCAACGTGAAACGGCTATGGAAGTTTTGCGCTCTATGCGTCATCTCTTTGTTCTTTAGCCTCATTGCTTTGTTTGGGCGGGCAGCGCTCTTTTTCAGCCCCGCGAGGAAAAATGGGTTCTTAGGAAACGCCTCTCACTGGTGGACAAGATCAGCTGCGGCGGTTCTCGGACTTAGCGTTGTCCGAGATGTCCTTGGAGAGGAGTTGTCGAGGGAGAATTTTCTGCTCGTGGCAAATCATCAGAGTTACCTTGACATGGTCGTCATCGGTTGTGCTTTCGCGGCGATCTTTGTCGCAAAGAAAGATGTCAAACAATGGCCTATTTTAGGGGGTTTCGTGAGCCTTGGCGGGACTTTGTTTGTGGACCGGGATGCTTTCCGCGGGACCGTTGAGTCGGTGAAAGAAATTGAAGAGGCGTTGGTCCAAGGAGTGAATGTACAGATATTTCCGGAAGGGACATCGACAAACGGCGACCAGGTGCTCCCTTTCAAGAGTTCGCTCTTCAACGCCGCCGTGCATGCAAACGCAAAGATCCTCCCGATCACAATCGCTTATCTTGAAATAGACGAAGCTCCGTTCAGTCCGTTAAACAGAGACAGCGTATGCTGGTACGGATCGATGAATTTTGCGGAACACTTTTGGAAACTGCTCGCTCATCGATCGATCGTTGCCTCTCTTACGGTGCATCCTCCGATCCCCCCGGATTATTACCCGGGCGTCAAGCAGCTCGCAGAGCTTGCACACTATCGCATCAGCCGGAACAATCAATCCATCAAAGCTTGACGTCGAGTCTTGTTCCGTTGTAGTCGACGTGCTTGTCGATGTGCTGAGAGATTTCTACGCCTGTTCCATGATCCGGTTGAACGAGCACAACGTCGAACGAGCGTTTGGCCAACATCCCCGGATAACTCCCCTTCTGCCCCTCAATAGTCAGCATCCGGGCAGCGTCATTCCACGTAAATTCGATCGTGGCATATTCCCCTTTCTCGTACTCATAACCGTCGTTAGCATCTTCATACATCACGAATTTTCCGTTCGCCCCGGGATAGATCCTGAGTTCGATCTGATCGGCCTTCTTCTCCGTAGCGTATTCCATGTACGGCCCCATCGGGATGATCGAACCGGCTCTCACATACAAAGGAAGGGTCTCGATCGGAGCCGGCGCATCGATCGTTTCTTTTCCCGAATAGGATCTGCCTGTCCAGAAATCAACCCAAAGAGCTGCTTCCGGAAGATATACTTTTCTCGTTTGACCTGAAAACACAGCGGATACGTCGGGGCGCATCGGTTCCGTCACAGGGCTTACAAGAAATGCGGGGCCGAACATGTATTGATCCTGAATATTGTCAACAGCTCTGTCCCCCCTGAAATCAAAGGCGAGCGAGCGCATCGGTGTGTAACCTTCGCTTGTCACTTTCCACGACAACGAATAGATATACGGGAGCAATCGATACCGCAGGTTGTCGTACTTCAACAAAATTTTCTTTGTCTCGGCATCCCAATTGTTCGAGAAAAGCGCGCGTTCCCCTTTGCCGTGGATCCTGAAGACGGGACAGAAGGAACCGAACTGGAACCATCGCGTGAATAATTCTCTGTTCGCAGCCGCCGACCAATCCGGCGACATCCACCCGAGGTGGTACCCGCCGATGTCCGAAGTCCAGTACGGAATGCCGGAGACGCATGCGTTGATCGCCTGGGGGACCTGATCCTTGTAATCATGGAATGTGCAAGTGATGTCGGATGACCAGAGCGTCGCGGAGTTCCTCTGCTGCCCTGCGAACGCCTGCCGCACGAGAAAGAAGGCGCGTTTCCCGGGGATGTCATGCCTCCAGTTCTTGTATAAGCCTGTCGTGTGAGCCAGAGAAAATGTGTTGAAATAGTCTATTCCTTTGCCGATGGAAAACATCGCCTGCCGCCGGGCATCGAGGAGGTCGCCGTTATCCGGTTCGCACTGGTCAACCCACCATGCGTCCCATCCGTCGCGTCCGATGAGGCTGTCTTTTGCCTCTCTCCAATAGATATCCCGCGCCGACGAATCATGGGCGTCATAATAACTGTCGAACGTATGGGTCATTACGTTGTCCCACGTGATCTCCGTCATCCCTCCTGCTTTCTTCAGTTCATCAAAATTCTGAGTACCCTTTGCAAAGACCGGCCAAATGGAGATCATAGCATGGATATTCGCCTGATGCAGCTCGTCGACCATCGCTTTCGGATCGGGATACCGTGTCGGAGCCATGACATGCGAGCCGATGACGTTCGGCTCCCAGTAGAACCAATCCTGCACGATGCAATCGACCGGGATATGATCATTCCGGTAATGATCCTTCACCGCGAGAACTTCCTTCTGGCTCTGGTATCGATCCTGCGACTGAAAAAGTCCGAATGCCCATTTGGGGAACATCGGCGCTTCGCCGGTTGTCGCTCGGTACGATGCGATGATATGGTCGAATTCCGGTCCATAAAAGAAATAATAGTCGACCATGACACCGCTCTCCGATACGTATTCAAATTTGGAATCCCCTTCCTCGGCGCCGTAAAACTTTGATGCAGAGTAATTGTCCCACATAAGACCGTAACCCCGCGTCGACAGGAGGACGGGGATGGCCCCGGTCATATATTTTATTGCGAGGTCCTGGTCGCGTCCTTTATAGTTCATCGATAATGAATCCTTCGGATGACATCCGAGACCGTACAATGCTTCATCCATGGGAGAGAGAAATCTCGTTGAGCACGCATAGGTGTGGATGCCCGCGACGGTATCGGGCATCATTCTTTTCCCATCCGCACGATCTTCGGCCAGAATCACCGCACCAGTCGGCTCTCTGTAAGTTATGGCATCGGTGCGTTTGCTGATCTCGATCTGCAAAGAAGAGGTAGAGACGACGACCGCTTCAGGATTCTCTGAAACGGAAAACTCCGCAGTCCCTTTCCATGAATCAGGGACAACCAATGATCGTCTGGAGGGAAACGGAACAAGTATGCTGTATTGTATTTCGACGATGTCGCTGCGGCAGATCTTGATCTTCATCGCTCCTTTATCCAGGATGCAAGTAATCCCGTCGGCGTTTTTCGTAAAGGAGGCAACCGATGCCGCCGCAGGATTCATTGCCATCACGGAAATCATGCATGCAAAGAGAATTTTCGTCTTGGTTATTGCTATTTTCATAGATGCGCCTGCGATGGATTCGAGGATTTCAAATGAAGAGGGCTTTCAATAATGTGAAGTAAATCAAAATACTGCTGAAGTCTATTCTGTTTTGGCGAGAAGAAGCTGCCGATTGTCCTCCTTTAAGGCCTGATTATAGAATTTTTTGTATTCCTGATATTCATCCGGGTTGACGATCGACTTGGCGGTTACAAATGTCCTTTTTGCAGCGATGACGCCGTCGGCGTATTTATACTCGACGCTGTACGTTCCCGCCGGACACGACAAAGAAATCGACTTGGGGATCTCCTGGAGCGCGTATCCGGAGGGGAGCTGAACCTCCAGGGTTTCAACCAGCGAATCCATCGGATTTCTCAGCACGTAAGGATACTTTCGCGTTTCGTACGACAGCGCCTCCGATAGAGAGAGTTTATCGGTCCACGGAAGATGAATAAGCTTGAACGAGCCGACATCGGAGATAAATTGGGGGACGGTGAACTCCTGCCTGTCTTCAAGCACCGTATCGAGCCTGTCGAGGTCTTTGATGCTGATATCTTTCACCGCGATATTCGGGTAATCTGTGCTAATGATCTCGGTCAGTTTTTTGATTTGTTCATCCTTGCTCTTCCCTCTGTAGTGATAACGCATGATGGCACTCGGCGTCCCGGTTCGCCGGGTTGTGCACACAAACAGCATGCTGTTATCGTTGTGAAGCACCGCGGTACTCGTTCGCATAATAGTACTCGGATCGAATTGTTTGAGCGCAAGATGCATCGGAGCCCGCGTTGTATCCTCGATGGCAAGGGCGAATGCTCCGTTGACGGCGGGGGGAACGCTGCCGACGGAAAAATAGGCGCCGGTGAGATCGATATATTTCACCCCCCCTTTCAACTCTACGCCGACGATGCAATGGTTGAACTCAACGCCGGGGAGAATATTTCCGATGAATCCGTTATCCCAGGTATTGACGAGGACGAAGTGAGCTTTGACGCCGGCTTCGTTCAACATCGAGATGCAAAGCGTTGCCATGTCCTTGCAGTCGCCGAGGCGCTGAACCAACACATCGCGCGCCCGCTGCGGAACATACGCAGACTGCCTGAATGAGACGCTGCTGTAACGAATGTTCTCCGTAATATAATCGTAGATCGTCTTGACCTTTTCTGCCTCCGATAAGTTCTTTTTCCCGTCGAACAGCGCTGCGACCTGGTCCTGCACCTCGGCCGCCGACCGGGTCTTGGTGCGCGCGAGATCGGAGTACCAGTTGGAGATATAATCCCACGAAGGGACGCTCGAGACGAACAGCATTTTCCCCACATCGCGCAGGACCGGCATTCCGCTTTCATACCGAATGGAAGGTTCATTTTTCGCCTCCCATTCGTAAATGACCGCTTCGTCCGTATGCCGTACGGTGGGGCTGTCGTCGATGAATTGCGTTCGATGGTTGAACTGCGCCTCGTTCGGCACCATGAGCGAATACCGGCTTACGCGGAACGGGAAGAATCCATTGAACGAATGAGTATCCCAGAAATGCTTCGCAAGCATGCCGCTGTAGTAATTTTTTATCTTCCATTTCAGGTACAGACAGTCATTCGGCTCGAGCGACTTGAACACGACGTCCCCGTTGCTGACATCTGCCTTCACTTCCGTCCCGTCCTTTTTAACCGTTACCGCTTTCTCGATCGCTAACGCCTCGTTATAGCTGTTGTAGCTGATGGAGTACTGCTTCCAGGCATCGATCCCTCTCGAATCAAATACTTTTACCAGCATTTCATTCGCCACCATCGACGCTCCGTGTTCGAACACTACCCGCTTCGCGTCGTCCAGAAGGATAACGGCATCGTCGTTTTCGTATTCTTTCTTATCGGGGGCCGCATTGACAAGACTGTCGATATTGAGTGAGGTAAATGCCGCAAAGATCGGCTTCTTTCCTTCCAGCTCCCGCAGCGCTTCGCGGGCATCGAAGTCGCGTGAATCATATTTCAGTGCCGTCCGGTAGGCAGTTCTTGCCTCATCGATCCGGCCGGTGGACTTATAGACCTCCGCAAGTTTTGACCAATAAACACCGCTATTGGGACACAGCGCGAGCGCATGATGGAATGCCTCCTCTGCTTTTGAAAAATTCTTGGAGAGTTGATACTCGAGCCCCATCGAATACACGTATCCCGTTGAGGTCGGAGCAAACTCGAGCGCGTCGTTCATAGCGGACTCCCATTCGTCCAGCTTGCCCGCCTTCAGATAATAATTTGCCATCGTGTATACCTGGGTGAGTCCATAGCTCCTCGAAAGATAATCACCGACCACTTCGGCTGCCTTTCCCGGGTCATGACGGATTTCGGATTCGATCAAGGCCTGCAGGTTCGCGAATTCCCAATTCAGCGGATACTTGGCGCACGCTTCTGCTGCCAGTGAGACGAGCTTGTCGACCTCCTTCTCTTTTCCCAAAAGGCCCATTTCGACCTGGTAGACAAATTCAGGGTCGTAATGATGACTCCTGAGCTGGGCGAGCAGATCTTCCACTTTCTGATACTCCTCGTTGTTGAGCGCTTCCCCGATCTTGAAATTCAGCACTTGAGGAAGCTCGCCGTCGATCGATGAAAGCTTTCCGACCAATTCTTCAACTTCGTCGGTCTTCTTTCCCCGTTGGTATGCTTCCATCAGGAGCGTGTAAAAAAGAGGACAACGGGGCCACCGCGAAAGCGCCGTTCGAAGAACGCGCTCCGCCTGCGGTGCTTTATCATCGCGAAGATAGAGCTGGGCGAGGAGCGCATAATTTTCGCCGCGGTCCGGGTAGAGATCCAACTGCTGCTTAAAATAAGCCTCGAATGGATTCTCCAGGAGAGTCACCGGAGCTGACGGCTTAGGAGTGTAGCTTTTTGCATCGGCCGAGACCCGGAGCCCGCCGATGTTCCCTCCATGTTCATCGGTAATGCGGACAAGGAAGTTACATTTGTCGATTTCAGAGTATCCGCATTTGATGAGTACCCGGTTCCATCCTTCCTGCAGGTCCGTCACGGCAACATACGTGTCAAGGTCGTTATTGTTCTCATCGAAATACTCCAGAATTTTTTCATCGTTGAGGAAGGCCTGAAAAGATCCGGACGTTCCGACGCGGAAGTACACGCTTCTTTTCGTTGGCGAATAGACGAAGGTGTTCGCGTAGAAGATCGAATTTTTGAAACCGAAATGTTTGGTAAAATCAACCCACGTGCTTGGAACGGGAGAGGCGATGGGGAACCATGCCGCGGGAACTCCCCCCTTCCCCTCGTAGACGGTGTCGCGGTTGAAGGCGAGCTCGGGGGGATAGACCTTGTCGTACCCCGAGGCGGAGAGGTTTTCAAACGGACCGAGCAGCAACCAATCGCTGATCGCATGGATCTTATCGTGATATTTATTCGCTGTAGAGAGATCGTGTTTCTCACGGTAAAAATCCTCGAGCGCTTCGTCCGCCTGTGCCCGAAGAGTGCCCCGGTCATCGCCGCCGTCTGAAAGCTTGGCCAGGTATTCGAGGAGATCCGTGTTTCGGAGCTGCCTGTACAGCCTAAACCGGAGAGTCTGCCAGAACGAAAAAATGTACGGGTAGATGTTCGGCTCCTTGCCCGAAAATTTCTCGAGAGCTTCCCAGCATTCCGGATATTGTTCCTGAAAATTTTTGAGGAGCGCAAGCCCCGCATACCCCCTCGAGTTCGCCGGATCAGCCTCGACCGATCCGCGAAATTGCTTCTCGGCAAGCGCATAATCAGGTAGTTGCCATGCTTTCCAGCCTGCGTCTGCAAGGCTATCGGAAGGGGCATTCGCTAATCCGGTCTGAATTCCGAAGGAAAAGATAAGGGGAATGTAAAAGAATTTGCAGGAGGCCATAATCAACCCGATACGATGTGCATGTGGGAATTCACAATCTCTTTGATCGTCATCCGCAGACAACCCTAGGCGCGCAGAAATGTAAAAAAAACAATCACGAATCACAACTGAGCGTCGAGTGCGAACCGATTGGAAGGATGATACGGAAAATGAAATGTGACGAAGATCGCAGGTGAGAAGATCTACTCTGCTTTGTAGACGTAGATGTTGTTGATGATGGGGTCAAAATGATGCTGGGCCAAGATGCGCTCGATGAACGGCCGCGTTATTTTTGTCTCCCTGGGAAGGAGCTTCGTCCCATTCCCGGTGCAAATGTCCGAGGCGATGACCATTCCCTCACGGAGGTCGAGAATTGAAATTTCTTCTTTTCCTTCCAGCCACGATGGCTCGCGCGTCACCTGCAGATACTCGCGGAGAAGCTGAGCAATGTGCGGGTCAAGGCTGGTCCCTTTCGCCTTGGATAAATGGTCAAACTGGTTTTCTGCACTCGTTACGTCGGCGCGGGTTGCATGCTCGAGGTAGTTCACCGCGCGCAAAATTCTGCATGAGAGATGGATCTCATTCCCCATGAGCTTATCCGGAAACCCCGACCCGTCATAATTTTCAAGCTGATGCCTGACGAGCTTCGCGATCTCTTCCATTTCCGGAATTCCATGAAGCAATGTCTCTCCCAGCAGCGGAAACTCGAGGAAACGCCGCCACTCTTCATCCGTCAGCTGGTCGGGATGGCGCTTGAAGAGGGGGTCCGGAATCGTGATCTTGCCGATCTCGTGCAACCGTGCAGCGAGTTCAAGCTCATGCAGATCCCGCTCCTCAAGATGGAGCCGCTCCCCCATCCACCTGGCCATTCGCGCTCCTTTTTCTGCGTTGAGCGACGCATTTGGCACGCGCAGCGTGATGAACTTCGCGAGGAGATCGACGATTCCCGCAAAATGACCCTGGAGGGTCTTGTTCGCTTCCTGCAGCTGATCGCGGTCCTGCTGGAGCTCGTCCTGCAGTTTTTTGATGCGAAGCAGAACCTGCACCCTCGATAGAAATTCACTTTCGTTATACGGCTTGGAAATAAAGTCATCGGCCCCGGTTTCGAGCGCCTTAATCTTCTGATCGAGGTCCGATTGGGCCGTGAGGAGCATGAACATGGTGCTTCTCAACTGCTGGTCCCCTTTGATCTTTTGACACAAGCTGAGCCCGTCGCCGCCGGGGAGGTAAAAATCGCTGATCACAAGTGCGGGCTTTCTTTCTTTGGCTGCCGCGAACGCTTCTGCGGCGTCCCCCGCCGTGATCACATCATACAATCCCTTCTTGCCGAGAAGATGCGACGCGATCTTGAGTTGGATCGGATCGTCTTCGACGAGCAGGACCCTGACCTTCTCACTTAATTCCATGCTGCTTCCCATCCTGCCATGCGATGATGATGCTGATTCTCCGGTTCGTGACATCGTAAGGATCTTTTGCATTTCTCAGCCGTGAATCGGCATAACCGCGCACCTCGTCGATCTGATGCTCTTTGACTCCGTTGACCACGAGAACCCTCCGTGCGCTGTTTGCGCGGTCTGCGCTCAATTCAAAATTCGTATAGCCGTCTGCCCGTGAGTACGGCCGGCTGTCCGTATGCCCTTCTACGATCACCTTATTGGGCAGCTTGCCGACCTCATGCGCGATGATCGTAAGAATCCGGTTGGCCTCCGGCTTGAGGGTTGCCGTTCCCACGTCGAAAAAATACCCTTTTGTCGCGTCAAGGAGTTCGATGCGCATCCCCTCTTCAACCGTATCGATCTTGATCTGGTCGATAAGGTGCGACAGCGATTCGTCTTTCCCGAGATTTTTGAGAATGCTCTCGCCCATCTCCTTCAGTTTTTCCTGATCGCGCTTGAGGTACTCGTCGATCAGTTGTTCCTTACCGACAAGATTTGTCCCCTGGAACATCCCTCCCCCTTTGGTGCTCTCAAAAAAGGCTCCCGGATCTTTGAAGTAGTTCGCAACGTATTGTTTCACTTGCTTGCTCTGTCCAACGATCCAGAGGACGATGAACAGCGACATCATCGCCGTCACAAAGTCCGCGTAGGCGACCTTCCACGCTCCCCCGTGATGGCCTGCGTGTCCTTTTTTCTTCTTGATGATCCTGACAGGAACGTCGGTCACTGAATGGTTCATGCTGCCGCCGCCTGTGCTGGTTGCGATCCTGAGGACCGGACTTCTTTGATCGCGGCCTCAAGTTCGGTGAAGGTGGGGCGGACTTCGCTGAAAATGACCCGCCGGGAAAATTCGACGACGACTGTCGGGGCATTCCCTTTGGCGAATGCCACCACGCCGGTCTTAATGCACTCAAAGTACCGCTCTTCTGACTGATTAAGAATTTCCATGTGCGTCGCCAGAGGCTGGACAAATCCGTACGACATGAGGATTCCGAGGAACGTTCCGACAAGCGCTGCAGCGACTTTTTCTCCGATCTCCGCCGGCGGACCGTCGATGGCCTGCATGGTGATCACAATCCCGAGAACCGCGGCGACAATGCCGAGACCCGGGAGCGCATCCCCCAATTTTTGAATGAGGCTCGGCCCCACGGCGCTCTCTTCATGGTGCGTCTCAAGGTCGGCATCGAGCAGCGACTCGAGGTCGTGCGGTGCGATGCCTCCTCCCAGCATCAGCTTCATCGAATCGCAAAAAAACGAGACCGCATGGTGATTGTGAAGAAAAAATGGATTCTTCGTGAAGATCGAGCTCTCCTCCGGCTTTTCGATATGCGCTTCGATATTGATCAACCCGTCTCTCTGGGCGATGCTGAAAAGTTCAAACTGTGATTTGAGCAGGTTGAGATATTCGGCCTTGGTATACTGATTCCCTTTCAGGAGGGAGACGACATTTCCGAAAACGCGGATGAGAATGGAGAGCGGCGTTCCGACAAGGAGCGATCCGGCCGCAGCTCCGCCGATGATCAAGAATTCGCTCCATTGCAGAAGGACTCCGGGGGGACCTCCGTGCAACATGAATCCTCCGAGCACTCCTGCGATGACGACGGCTATCCCGATAAAAATAAACATGGCTTTCTTTGCTGTCTAAGTGTTGGTGCCTGCATACATGTTTTGTATGCCCACGGCATGGGAAGAAAATTATCTCCCCTGGTTTCCAGGTGATGCCTTTTTCTGCAGTATTTTTGCCGCCTGCATTGCTGCCCCTTTTGAGGCCTTTGCTGCCTGCGAATTCGAACGGTGGATTTCCTCGAAGATTTCCTTCCGAAGAATCCTCACATCCTTGGGCGCCTCGATGCCGACTTTCACCTGACCGTCCTGGATCGCAATAACTTTAACAAGGACGGAGTCGCCGATCATGATTGATTCATCAAATTTTCTGGTGAGAACGAGCATACGTCTATCCTTTCACGGGGGGGTTGGATGCGGCGAAAAGAGGATGCCGAAAATCGTAACGTTCTTCGTCAAGAATGATCTGCTGTGCCGTTCTTTCATTGTTCGCAATGACGATGGGGCTGCGCAAATTGACGGTAGCATCCTCGATCTCCTTCCCCAGCGAAGCGACAACAAGCACCGTCGAACCGTCGTTCTGCCATTTCCCTGCGCTATAGCCGGGAAGGACGATCTGCGGGTTCAGCAGGGGAAACGAGAGGTCTTCATGTTCGATCGACACGAGCCAGCGGAACGGCTGAGAATCCTCATCGTTGATAAGAACGAAGCGCCTGCACGTTTCGAACCCGATGATCCCGTCGGGAAAGGTCAGGACGAGGTCGTCCGTGAATTCAAGCTCTCCGAATTGGCGATTCTTCCATTTCATTGCAGCGTCCTTACTTGGTTGTTGTTGGATTTATGATCGTTGTTGATGCCGAGCGGTTCGTGAGAAACATTGGTAATGATGACGATGTCCACGCGCCGGTTGCGCGCTCTGTTTTCATCCGATGTATTGGGAAGGAGCGGACGGTACTCGGCGTAACCGACCACCGAGACTTTCTCGGCGTCGACGCCGTGCTTTTGAATGAGATAATATCCTGCATTCACTGCACGTGCGACCGAAAGATGCCAATTCGACGGGAATTGGGGGGTGCTGATCGGCACATTATCCGTATGCCCTTCGATACGGATATCGTTGGGTATTTTTTTCAATACGCTCGCCAGGGAATCCAGAACGATAAGCGATGACGCCTTGAACTCTGCGCTCCCTGAACTGAACAGCAGTTCTTCCATGATGTGGATCGTGATGCCCCGTTCGTTTTGAGACACGGACACGAGATCTTTTTTCATCCCCGACCCAAGGGCGTTCTGGATCTCTTTCTCGATCTTCTGGCGCTCGTTTTGAAGCTGGGGTATCGGCGACTGAAGCATCCCGGGCTGCCCTTGAAGGATCCCCGGCTTCTCCTTCCCGAACACCCCCCCCATCGCCGAAACGAGCTGAGCATATTTCCCGGCATCGATCTTCGACATCGCGTAAAGGATGACGAATAGACCGAGCAGCAGGGTAATGAGGTCGGCGTAGGTCAGCAGCCAGCGCTCCTCATTGTCGTGCTCAGCATGTTTTTCACGTTTCTTCATTTCACGCACTCTCCTGCTGACTGGATGGAAGCATGCTGTTGAGTTTCGCTTTAATGATCGAAGGAATTTCTCCGACCTGGATCGATAGAATCCCTTCGACGATAATTTCCATAAAAAGATTTTCTTCCGCGTGCACGTGCTTCAATTTATCCGAGATCGGGAGCCAGACGATGTTCGCCATAAAGACCCCCCACAACGTCGCGATGAACGCGCTGGCGATATGGTGAATGAGTAAATTCGGATCTTCACCGGCTGCCGCAAGCGTTGCGATCAATCCCATGACCGTTCCGATAATGCCCATCGTCGGAGAATAGCCCCCCATTTTCTGAAAGATCGCGCTGCTCTTTGCGTGGCGCTGTGCCGCGTTGCTGACTTCCGTTTCTGCGAGGGACCGCAGAACCTCCGGGTCCGTTCCGTCGATCGCAAAGCGAAGGATCTTTTTCATGAAGGTGTTGTCCACCTTATCGAGTTCCTTTTCCAGCGCTAGAAGCCCGTCTTTGCGCGCCACGGTCGAAAATCTCACGATCAATTCGATCGCTTCTTTCACTTCGTATTTCGGCGGGAAGAGAGCCATGTTGATGAGTTTTCCGATCTTCGTGAAGCTCTTCATCGATGTCCCGATCATCGCCGCTCCGAATGTTCCTCCAAAAACGATAAGCATTGCCGGAATAAGCATCAACGCTCCGATGGAACCTCCCTCCAGAGCAAAAGACCCGAAGATGGCGATGAAGCCGAGCGCCAGGCCGCCTGCCGTTCCTATATCGAGAGACTTCTTCATGTCATTTCAAGAAATTTAAGAGTGTGTCGGGGAGAACGCTTGCCCCCGAGCTGAGAGCCGCCTGAAGGTCCAGCTGATCCTGATTCATTTTCAGCGTCGTCGCCGCAATATCCGAATCCTGCTGATCGGACAACATCTGCTGCAGCTGGGTCTGCTGCCCGGAAAGCATCGTATCGTTGTTGGTAAGGTTCTGCATGATCGCGCCGGCTTTTCCCGTCGCATTGGCGACATCATCGATGTACGTATCGACCGACTGAGCTTCGGCGGTGGTCGGAGCTTGACCCGACTGCAATTCGTTGCGAACCTGGATCATCAGGTTGAAGATGGCCGTTCCCTGAAATGCCTGCTGGCCGTCGAGGTTCACAACCTGCGTGACCCCTTCGTTCACGGGGATCTGAATGGACCCCGTGATGCCGTTCGGGTTCGCCGTGACCGATGCGTTGTTGGCCGCAAGCGTGAAGGGCTGCTGTTTCGTGTTCGTTCCGCCAAAAATGTACACGCCGTTGGATTGCGTATTGGCGATATCGACCCCTTCGCTGAGAAGCTGATCGATCTGGTCGGCGTACGTTTGCATATCGGCGCTTGTGAGCGACCCGTTCGTCGCCTGCGCCAGAATTCCCTTCAAGCTGATCATCGCGTTCGTGAAGCTGTTCATCGCCGATTCCGTCGCCTGCGCCTGTGTCTGCGCGAACGTGGTATTCTGCTGGTATTGCGCATTGTTGCTCAGGAGCGCTTTCAATTGCAGGATCGTGTTCGCCGCCTGCGGATTGTCGGAGACGGTGTTCACGCTTTTTCCGGTCGCAAGCTCCGTTTGCTCGTGCATGATACGGTCTCGCGTTTCGTTGACGTTGTTGAGAAAATTGGACGCGATGCTGCTTTCCGTGACTCTCATTATTGCACCATGGTAATAATTGACTGCATCATTTGATTGACGACGCTGACAACCTCCGACGCCGCCTGGTATGCCTGCTGGTACTGGGTAAGGTTCGTCATTTCCTCGTCGATCGACACCCCGGAGACCGACGATCGCTGGCTTTGGAGTTGATTGACGATCAATTGCTGATTGGTGGAGGTATTCTCTGACGAGTTCACATCCGCCCCGACATTGCTGACGAACGAATTGTAGTATTGAGGAATGGTTTCCGTCCCGCCGTTCATGACCGCGGAATTCTGAAGGTTGGCCAGAGCGAGGGCGACCTGATTATTGCCGGTCGACCCGTCGGACGATGCCGCAATTTTATTCGGATCGTTCACGACATCAGTGCTGACGTCGATATCCGTCGCGGAGGTGCCGGTGAAAAAATTGACTCCGGTCGAAGGCGGAGTATCGACCCCGAACCCGGCAGAGTGAATCGTATTGATTTGCGTGATGAGTGCGTTGGCCGTCGCGTCGAGCTTGGACGAATAATCGGGGAGAATTGTATTGTAACATTCCAGGTCGCCCCCCAATTGCCCCGAAGTGATCTGCGTGGGCGCTGTCGAATTGCCGGCGAAGATCTGAATTTGGTTCCCGTTGATGCTTGAGGTGAGCGCAGCGGAGCCGGCTTTCGAGGCGACTTCGGTTCCCCCGATAGAGACCATCACCGACCCGTCGGTGTCATCCACAACGTTGACGTTGACGAGCCCGGAGAGTGTATCGATCTTGAGATCCCGCTGGTCTTCGAGAGCGCTCGGGTCCATCCCCTGGGTCGTCGCATTGGCGATGCTGACATCGAGAGTGCTGATGTCGCTCGTAAGCTGATTGATGCTGTCGAGTTTGCTCTGTACGTCGGTCACGAGATTGCTTCTGGTCTGTGCGATGTTGGCGTCGATGTTGTGGAATGACTGCGACATGAGCTGCGCCTGCTGGATCACGTTGTTGCGTGCGGCGCTCGATTCCGGCTGTGCGGATAAATTCTGAAACGCGCTGAAGAAACTGTTCATGATCTCGCTCAGGCCGTTGTCGGAAGGCTCGTTCAATGCCGATTCCACCTGCGAAAGAATCGATTGTTCGGTGGTTGCCTTCCCGTTGGAGTCGCTCGCTCCCCACAGCTGCTGGTCGATCATCCGGTCGCGCGCCCTGCCGATATGACTGGCAGTGACCCCCGTTCCAAGAAGCCCTTTGTTGATGGGTGTTGTCTGACTTTGTTCAAAGTCCACACGCTCGCGCGAATATCCGGGCGTGTTCGCATTCGCGACATTGTTCGATGTCACTTCCATCGCAAGCTGCTGCGCGATCAGGGCGCTGCGGGCGGAATTCAGTACGTCGTTCAAGCCTGCCATAGTGTTCTCTCTAGATTGTTGTGTCGACCAATTTTTTCGTGTAGTTATCGGTCATGATGCGCAGGCTTTGCTTCACGAACCGGAGAGAGTGGTCCAGGAGCATCCTGTTCTGGCTGTTGACCGTCATGATCTTTTCAACTTTTCCCTTCAGAATTTTCCCCGCACCGAGAATTTTTGCGGCCTGGTCGTTCGGCAGGGACCGGGCAAGCCCCGAAAGCCTGAATGTCCCGTTTGTTTCGGGATGCATCGTGCTGTCGAACGCCCTGCAGAGCTTTTCGCGCTCACGCTCGAGAGATTCCAGCGGTTCGAGGAGACGCTTCCCTCGCTCTGCGGCATCGACGATCGCCCTGTCGCGGAATTGTATGATCGCCTGCTGCTGTTCGTACAGAGAGTCCAGGATAGCGTCAGCGACGCCGGCTTCGGTTTTAAGAATTTCTTCAAATTGTTCAATTGTCGTCATTGGTATAGAGTTCCTGTTGTTCATATCCCTGAAGGTAATTCAAGACCCGCGCTACATACTCCTTCGTTTCTTTGATCGCAGGGACTCCTCCCTGCTTTTCAACCGCTGACGGTCCGGCATTGTATGATGCCACCGCACTCGGCAAATTTCCCTGGAACTTGTCGATAAGCTCTTTCAGATATTTGGCCCCCCCGAAAATATTCTGCTGGGGATTCCACACATTTTTTACTCCCATATCCGCTGCGGTGGAATCGACCAATTGCATGAGCCCTTTTGCGTTTTTCGCCGATCGCGCGAACGGTTTCCCTCCCGACTCGCTTGCCATCACCGCCTTAATGAGGTTCGCGTCGACCCCGTACTTTTGGGCGGCGGCTTGAATTGTGTCCCCGTAACTTTCGACCCGTTTCTGGACCTGCGCCGGCGGAGTCAGCGGCTGGGCCGGAGGTGCACTTCCCGCTTTATTCGCAGGCACGGTGGAAGCCGGCGGCAAAGTGTACGACTGATGCGCCGCCCCTTTCGGCAGGTCCTCTCCCGTCAGCTGCTTGTAGAGCATTTGGCCTAGACCGAGGTTGCTGTTGCCCGAAATGTATTGTGCAAATTGCATATCGAACATGCTTTCCATCATGTCCCCGCCGAAGTCATCCTTCTCCATTCCTGATTTTTGAACGGTACCCCGCATGCTCTTCAACATATATCCGACCAGCAACGATTCAAAATCCTTCGTTGCCTTCTGAAGTTTAGCTTTGGAGGCTTCATCGGTCGCTCCGATTGCGCGGGCCTTGCCGACGGACGATATGGTATTTGCATCTGCCATCTAAATGATCACTAGTTCTGCCTTCAGAGCCCCGGATTCTTTAAGGGCCTGGAAGATCGCGATGATGTCCCTCGGAGAAACTTTCATCGAGTTTAATGCTTTCGCCACGTCCTGGACCGTCGCCTCGCCGTTGAGCGCATAGACCGCGGACGAATCAGCGCCTGCGCTTACGGTGGTCATTTGCGTCGAGACCGTGGTACCGTTCGACAAGGGGCCCGGCTGCGAGATGACCGGCGTCGATTGAATGTCGATGTTCAAACCGCCGCAGGAGATGGCCACCGGAAGGATGGAAACATTTCCGCCGATGACGATGGTGCCGGTTCGTTCGTTGATGACAACTTTTGCGGCGACGTCCGGAGAAACTTCCAGCAGCTCGACGAGCGACACAAACTCGACCAGCCTGCCGTCTTTGCGGTATTCCTCCGGAACGCTCACGGCGACGGTCGAACCGTCTTTGGGAACGGCAATTTGACTCTTGAATCTTTCGTTCACGGCGCCTGCAATTCTCTCCGCCGTCGTAAAATCGGATTGCATAAGGACAACATACATCGACCAGTCTTTGCTGAACTCGGAAACAACAGCTTTTTCGATCGTCGCGCCTCCGGGGATCCTCCCGGCAGCGGTGTGGTTGCGCCGAATTTCATTCCCGCCGGCGCTTGCGCTGAACCCGCCGACCGAGAGAGGACCTTGCGCGGTGGCATACACTGAACCGTCGAGGCCCGATAGGGGCGTCATCAACAGCGTCCCCCCCTGCAATCCCGTGGCATCGCCGAGCGACGAGACGATCACATCGACGATCCCTCCCTCTTTTGAAAAACCGGGGACCGAGGCAGTCACGATCACCGCAGCAACATTCCGCAGCCGCAGGTCGCTTTGCGGAACCGTGATGCCGAACCTTTTCAGCATACTGGCAACGGATTGCAGCGTGAATGTCGACCGCTGCGAATCCCCGGTGCCATTAAGCCCGACAACGAGCCCGTAACCGATCAATTGCTGATTGCGGATTCCCTGCAGATAGGCGATATCCTTTATCCTCGACCCTGCAAATGATGAAGAGGTGAAAGCAACAAGAGCAGTTGCAACAAAAGCGATCTTCAATGTTTTCATGAGTACTCTCTCAGAAAATCCAGTGGAAAAATTTTGTCAGCCAGCCCGGTTCCTGCACGCGGGAAACGATGCCGCTCCCCTTAAAAATGATCGTTGCGTCGGAAATATTGTATGAGTAGACGCTGTTATCGGTCTGGATATCCGACGGACGGATCACCCCGGAGATCTTGATGATCTGTTCCTCACCATTGATCACGATCGTCCTGTTGCCGACCACATAGAGATTGCCGTTCGGCAGGACTGAATCTACGGTCGCGCTCACTTGAGCTTGGATCGAACCGGCGCTCGACGTCGCCCCCTGCCCTGCGAAAGAATTCTGCGTCCCAGCTGTCGCACTGGCGCCCGAGAGCGGATTGGCATTCGCCGTCGTCATTCCGCCGTTCGCCGTCAAAGAAAAATTGCTGGCCCTTGATGCCGACGTTTGCACGGAATTCGACGCGCTGGATGATTCCACCACGAGGATCGTCACCGCATCTCCGACATGATTCGCTTTCTGGTCGGAGAAAAGCGAGCGCGAGAGATTTTCCCTCAGGTCCTGCGATAATGCTCCGTTTGCGGCAAAAAGACAGGCGATAACCGGCATCAGGATCAATTTCTTTTCCATAAGCTTACTCCGTCGTGACTTGTACTGTGTGGTCGTCAATGACCACCGCTTTTATGCGTTCGTGAGAATCGATCTTTTGCACTTCGATCAGACTCCCGAACACCCCGTCATCTTTGGCGGTCGCCTGCATCGAAACTTTCACCTTTCCGGCGCGGACGAGCAGCGTAACTGATTCTCCACGAAAGACCAGGGGCATTAATTCTAGGGAACTCTCCTTCAGGATCGAGCCCTCTCCAATGATCCTCGATGTTCGCTTTCCGGCCAGCTGCTCTTTGTTCAAAATAATATCATCGGGGAGCGAGGTCAGCTCGGCATAACGGGAAGCAATGTCCCCGTCCGCAATAGACGCATGCCGGTCCAATTGCCGACTGCACACGAGCACCTGGCCGAAAAGCCGTACCTTGAGCGACACCACCATCCTCCGTTCAACTTTTCCGTCGCTGGATATCTCTACGGGAAGACAAAACGCGCCGCGCATCTTAATTTCTTCCTGAGGTTCGATCCGTATGGCATGATCGCTCCCCGAAACCTTTACTGATTCAAGTCCGCTGCGAAATTCAATGACGGCATCTCGCCGCAGCGTCGAATCCAGCCGTGAAATTACGAAGGCGGAGACCGCGTCCTTAATCTCGGTCGCGTCGACAATATTCGTCCATCCGAAAAAGATGAAGCTCGCTATGCCGCAAATGCAGCTCATTGGACCGTCCCTAATTATCGCTGAAGATTATTTGCCATGGTCAGCATGTCTTCAACGGTCTGGATCGTTTTCGAGTTGATCTCGTACGCCCGCTGCGCAACGATCATGCTCACCATTTCCTCGACCACATCGACGTTGGAAGATTCGAGCGATTGGGGAACCAGCGAACCGAACCCTTCCGTCCCGGGAGCTCCTAAGATCGCCTTTCCCGAAGAAGAGGTCTCCGTATACAGGTTTCCCCCGATCGGATTCAATCCGACGGGGTTGACGAACTTTGCGAGCTCAAGCTGGCCGACTTTTGTCGGCGTACTCTGGCCGGCGACTGTGGCATTGATGGTTCCATCCGGCGAAACACTGATGCTGGTCGTGTCGGACGGAATCGTCAGACCGGGCTCGACAATGAATCCTTGGGCGGTGACCAGGGTTCCTTCCCCTGAGACCTGGAACGATCCGTCGCGTGAGTACGCTGTCGTTCCGTCGGTCTGCCGGATCTGGAAAAAGCCGTCTCCCTGAATTGCGATGTCCAGCGGATTCTTTGTCGGCTGAATATCACCCTGGGCAAAGCTCTTCGGCGTCGCCACCGGTACCGTTCCGTTGCCGATCTGGATTTCGGCCGGCTGCTGGAGATTCGGGTTGTCCGAAATTTCATTCGTCTTCAAGGTTTGATACATCAAGTCCTGGAAATCCGGGCGATTTTTCTTAAAGCCGGTGGTGTTCACGTTCGCAAGATTGTTTGCGATAATATCGACGTTCAATTGTTGGCCGTACATTCCCGTCGCCGCCGTTCTCAGTGCTCTGTTCATTGCTATCTCCTATAAATAATGTATTCTTGCCGGTTCATTCCGCACGCGAATGGGCGCGCGCCGCTCTATAATTTCCCGACGTCGTTCGCTTTGTCGAGTGTCCCATCCTGCGAGATCATCGTCTTCTGGGCAGACTCGAAGCTCCTGCTCAATTCGATCATCTGCACCATCTCTTCGATTCCGTTGACATTCGACTCTTCAAGATAACCCTGGCGGATTGAAATATTTTTCCCGTCCGCCGCGCCTAATTGCTCGCCGCTGTCCGCGCTGAAATATGTACCCCCGTCTTTTTTCAAAACGGAAGGATCATCAAAGGTAGCGATCTGCATCCGCCCGATTTTCTTCCCATCGAGAGTGACTTCTCCGGTCTCGTTGATCGAAAGGTCCCCTTGCGACATCTTTTCCAGATCGGGGATCTGAAGCGGTCCGCCGGCTCCCATCACCGGATATCCCTGAGAGGTCACGATCGTCCCGTTGGCGGACAGGGTGAAGCTTCCATTTCTCGTGTAGCGCAGCCCGTTCGGAGTTTGAGCTACGAAGAAGCCGGAACCCTGGATAGCAAGGTCAAGTTTGTTGCTCGTTGGGTTCATCGACCCTTCGGAGAAGTCGGTATATTCCCTGACGTTCAACCCCGATAAGTCTCCGCTCCCTTTTGTCTGAGCCACGCCGGTATCCTTCATGATCTGAACAAAAATATTATCTTTCTTGAAGCCAGCCGTGTTGATGTTCGCAAGGTTGTTCGCGATCACTTCGAGCTTGAGCATTCGGGGCATCATGCCCGAACCGGACGCATAAATTCCTTTGATCATAGCATCCTCTGTGGATGGTTGGTTGAAACGCCGTAGTGTTGAAGACGCGCCAAAAGCTCGGCTTCGCCTTTTCCCACGCCGAGTCTCTTCGTCCCCTTCCTGGTCTTTTCCTTCCCCGCGGTCTGCGGAATGATCTGAAGCAACCGCGCAGCCGGGGCTTCGCCGCTTTCGCGGGCCTGCATATTAAGCAGGAGCTGCATTTCTCCTTGCCCTCGCTGAAAACGCTGAGCAAGTTCAACGGCCGGTTCTTCCGGGACCGGTTCTTCGGCGACGCTGACGTCAACCTGCTCGACGGACTTCCGTTCGGCTCTTGCCGGCATCGGTTCTTTCAGCCGCGCCGCTTCTTTTAGTTCGGCGGAAACAGTCTTTGCTTCCTCCTTTTGATACGACCGCTTTGATATCACATATAATACGACCGTCGTCCCGGCCAGCGCCGAGCACAAGGCAGCCGCCAGCAAAAAGATCTGTGCACTTCCGGCGGTCTCCGCTTCGGCGGAACTACTTTTTTCTGATACAGTTTGATCCTCGCCATTCTGCGAAGGACTCTGCGGACCTTCGCCGGACAATTCTCTCGACCCCGGAAGCGTTTTGCTTTCAAGCGCTGTATACGAGGGCGGCACAGCAGGCGATGTCAAGGAGTTATGTCCGGCGGGGACTGCTCCCTTCGGCAGCATGACGTTCCTTGCGGGCTGCAGTGGAATCTGTGCGTGCTGGACGGCCAGACCATGGAACCCCTGGATGACCGGCGGTTTTTTTAGGACAGCGACATTCACACGTCCGGCCTCTGTTGCACTTGCGATGCTGAGATTGACCGCTGCAAGCAGTGTGATGACGGTAAGAGAATTCCTGACCATCGTATCAAAAACCTTCCTCATTGAATTGTCCTCCGAATTGGAAGTGTAATAATGAACGTTGTCCCCTTGTTCAATTCGCTCTCAACTCTCATCTGCCCCTGATGCTGAGAGATTATGTTGCGGGAGATGGCCAGACCGAGGCCGGTTCCTTTGCCCTCTCCTTTGGTCGTAAAAAAGGGCTGAAAGATCTTGTCCAGGTTTTCCGCCGTGATGCCGCAGCCGGTGTCCGAGAACCGCACCATCACATTGAACCCTTCGAGCATGCTCGAGATAAAGATTTTCCCTCCATGCGGCATGGCATCGCGGGCATTGATCGCCAGGTTAAGAAAGACCTGCTGGAGATAATTCGAATTGCCGACGACCATCGGCAGGTCCGTCGAGAGAGCGAGCTCGATCTCTATTTTGTCGGAACGGTACTCATGCTGCACCATTGCGACAACATCCTCGATGGCTTTGTTGATGTCGGTGGGCTGCGTCAAGACCTCTTCGGAGACATTGCGGGAGAAATTCATGAGCCGTTTCGTGATCATGCTCAATCGCTGTACATGCTGCCGTACCAGGTCGAGGCCGTTCGGGAGCGCGACGCCGCGCTGCATCATATCCATCTGAAGCATGAGCACCTGGACGGGATTCTTGATCTCATGGACGATGCTCGCCGCGAGCTCGCCGATGGCGGCCAGCTTTGCAGCCTGGATCATCTGGGCTTCGGACGCCTTCAATTGCTTGTTGGCGTTGACCAGATCCTCGTACGTCCGCCAGTTTTCCACGCCTGCCGCGGCCTGATTCGCAAGGACCGACAGCAGCTGAATATCCTGATTCGAGAAATCCTGCTGGGGCTTCTCGGTATGGATCAGATAGATGCCGATCGACCGGTTGCGCAGAATGAGCGGAACGATGACGAAATTTTTTGCGGTGCCTGTTGCAACGAGGCTCTCAAGGTCGGGAATGATCACCGTCTTCTTCTCGCTGAACACCCAATCGCAGATCCCCGATTCAAGCTGCTGCTGCGCTTCATCTTTCAACCGCGGGTCCTGTCCGGAAGAAAGCGGAAGCAACGTGTTGGAGGCAGTATCAAGGAGGAAAATGTTCGATTCCAGGACCGGGATGACCTGCTGGGTCAGATCGAACAACGTGGCAAGGATGGTTTCTGGACTGACTGCCGTGCTCACAATGTTCGACAACCGCTGCATTGCAACGAGCTCATCGATCGAGCTCCGGATCGCGAGGTTGTTCTTGTTGAAGCTGGCGTTCTCCTGCCGCAGCGCCTGGATCGTCGTTTCCAGCGCTTTGATATACTTTTCCCTGCTCTCGATGAACGATTCGAATTGCGGGAGCGCCTCGTCGAGAAGTTCGTTTCGGCTTTTCATTTTTTCCGTCGGTTTTTTCATCGCTTAGTACCCTCTGCCTGAAACGAATGCGGTGACTTCCTCAACATCGCTCTGGATCACTTCACCGTATTCCGACATATACTCTTTGAGCACATTCTCATCCGACAGCTGCAGGCGTTCGAGCGCCAGCGGGTCGTACGCCGCCCCTTTATCGAACTCCACCGGCGTATTCGCGTTGAGCTGCAGGGCGATGACATCGGCAACATGGATCAGCGCGACAAGGTCGGGGTTCAGCGTCGCTTTTGACGGCTGATGATGGAGTGCGATCGCTTCGACCAGATGGTCCGGCATGTTCCAGCGTTCTGCCAGCCAGCCGCCGACCTCGGCGTGGGTGACCCCCAAAACGCTCTCTTCCGCTTCAAGCATGGAGAGCTCGGAGTCACGGACGATGTCCATAATGCGCTTGTATTCATTCGAGAAATAGCGGTGGAGCACCGAAATACCCATGTCATGGAGGAGACCTCCCACGAAGACCTCTCCGCTGATGCGGTAATGCAGGTCACGGGCAAGCCTCCGTGCGATGACGCCGGTCGAGATCGCATGATCCCAAAACACGCGGGCGTCGAAGTAATTGTCCGATTTCTTCTGGAGGGAACTCACGAGCGAGATGCTGATGACGATCTCCTTCAACGCGTCAAAACCGAGAACGATGATGGCAAAATCGATCGTCGAGATCTTCTTCGGAAAACCGTAAAACGGCGAATTCGCGATCTTCAGAACTTTGGCCGTAAGCGCCTGGTCCGAAGAGATCACCCGGCCCAGCTTTGATGCGCTCGTCCTCGGGTTGTCGACCAGTTCGACGACTTCAAGCGCGATCGATGGAAGCGCCGGGAGCTGGATAATCGTTTTGACTTTTTCGTGTATTTGTTCTGGTGTCATCATAGCGCTGCTCTCTGTGGCTGAATATTCCAAAGTACGTTTTTTAGCGTCGTCACTGCCCGGTCGTGAAGCTCGGCGACCGCAGGCTCATCGAGTTTGAGGACTCGTCCTATCTCGAGGAAGGAGATATTTTCATAGTAGTACAGAGCAAGAACGACCCTCTCCTTTTCCGCGAGGTTTCCCATCGCGTCCACAAATCTCTCCTTAATCTCGTTGACGATATCGTCCAGCGACTGCCCGCCGTCGATATCTGACCTCATCTGTTTGCAATAGCGTTCAAGCTGATCACGGTCGAGCGATGCTTCGTCAAATTTAATGAGCTCAATCGCAGCCTGATCATAGGACAAGGTCCCGTCATGTGAAAATCTGCCGATCTGAAGATGAGAACAAAGAACGTCGGCGGCGTGCACCACTGCGGTCAATGCCGGATCGATCGTTGCAGCACGGGGAGCATGATGGCACTGTATCGCTTCCGCGATCCGCGGAGGGAGCTGCCACCGTGTGGCGATCCAGAAACCTGCTTCGTTGTGGCTCACCCCCGAGGCCGCTTCTACCGATGTGCGGAGCCGCCCGTTTTTCGTGTAGCGGATCGCCTCCGGGTCTTCGTTCAAATACTGATGGAGAATGACATAACCTATATCATGGAGAAGTCCTGCGATGAATGCGTCGTTCGAGTCGCATTGCTTCGAATTCTCCGCCACGTATCCCGCTATCAGGCCGCACGCAAGGGAGTGGCTCCATGTCTCTTCGTACTCGAACAGGATGTTCACGATCTTGCGGAGCGCATTGTTGACGAGAAGGCTCGAGACCGTCTCCTTCAGGACGTCAAAGCCGAGGAGCACGATTGCGAAATCAAGCGAATTGATCCTGTTGAAAAATCCATAGTACGGGGAATTGGCTTTGCGCAAGATTCCCTTTGTCAGCGACGGGTCCTTCAATAGAATAGAAGAAAGCCGGGCAACGCTCGTTCGCGGGTCGCTTGCCAGATTCATGATCTCGCCGACGACTGTCGGGGCCGGGGCCATTCGCGTTTTAATATCGAGCGGAAATTGGTTGAGTTCTAAAGTTTTCATGTCCGTTGCTCCGTTTACTAAAGCGAGCCCGCAAGGAGCGTGCGCAAATTATTCAGCACCGCTGAATGGATTTGAAATACCCGTGATTCTGAGATCCGCAGCACGGCGGCTATTTCTTTGAACGTAAGGTCTTCATAATAATAGAGCATGACGACGAGCCTGTCCCTTTCCGGAAGCTGTTCCACCGCACCGACGATGGTGCTCTTCAGCTGCTGTTGATGCGTGATCTCCGACGGATCATCTTTTTCATCGGTAGAAAGAGCGTCGAGCCGTGACGCATATTCCGGTTCGTCGGGAAGTATTCCGGATGTCTTATTTATGTGCTGAAGAATCTCAGCATAACGCTCCAGCGAGAGGTTCAAGCGTTGAGCAATATCCGCCGCGGTGGTCGTTCGGCTTTCCGCTTGCCCTGCACGCTGGGCGATGGCCTCCGCGTGGCGCTCGGCCTTGCGGACCGAACGGGGAACCCAATCGAGTTTTCTCAGCTCATCCTGAATTGAGCCTTTGATCCTGCTGACGGCATAGGTTTGAAATTGCACCCCGCGCTCGGGATTGAACCGTTCGATGGCATCTAGCAATCCCATAATGCCGAACTGCACCAGATCCGCCCGTTCCAATGCTGCGGATGACCTGAATGACGCGAAACCGATCTTGTTCACGACAAAATTCACCAGTCCGAGATTATCGAAGAACATCTTCTGGTGAATTGCCTTCTTCCCTTCAGCAACCGGTGGATCAATTATGTGAGAGCCGTTACGCATCGTTCAATGGTCTTGAAGTACACTGTTTCTTCCAAGAGTTCCTTCCGCTATCGGTTATGCTTTTGCCTGCACGGCCGGTCCCCGCCGTTTTGCAGACTGGAGGTCGGCTGCAGCGTCATGCAATTCAGTTTCCCTGTTTCGCGGACGCGGAACGATCATCGCGAGGATCGTCGTCGCAGCAAGTTCGACGCCGATGAAGACGATGAACGCCCGGGAGATCATATCGAACAGGTTCGAGCCTTCGGCTCCGAAGATGACCGCCGATACGAAGAATGCCAGCAAGCCTAATTCAAACACAATTGTTTTCATTGTTGCCTTCCTACGTCAGAAATAAGGGATTGGTTGATAATTGTCTGCGCCGCGGACCGGAGAGAAAGCGATGCCGCGCTCGCCGGATACCTCTTCAGGACAGGTTCCTGCGCCAACACGGCATTCTTCATGTCCACGTCAAAAGGGATCGATCCTAAATATCCGATGTCGCGTTTCAAAAAATGGTCGACGGCCATCCGCAGTTTCTGCACTGTTTCGTCCGCCTGGGCCGGAATCTGCGCCGCGTTCATGAGAACCGAGATCCGTTCATCGGGGCGGGAGACGGTGATGGTTTTGATGACCGCGTACGAATCCATCACCGAGGTCGGCTCGATGCTTGTCACGACCACCGTTTCGTCGGATTCGAGGGCATAGGTGATCGTCTCTCTCGAGAGGCCCGCCGACGTATCGATGAACAGGAGGTCAAAATGTTCTTCGAGCGAAAAGAGGTCCTGAAGGAAGCGCTGTTGGACGATCGCGGTCATTTCGGGATAGTCGAGATCCCCCGAGCTTCCCGGAAGTATCTTGAGGTTCGGAAACGGATTGACCAGCGCATCCTCGATGTCGATCTTCCCATGGAGGATATGCCCCAGGCGGTATCGAGGAGCGATCCCCAGGAGAACGTCGAGGTTTCCGAGGTTTGAATCGGCGTCGACGAGAAGGACCTTTTGCCCGAAGCTCGCCAGCGCGATCGCAAGATTGAGCGCGACGGTGCTTTTGCCGACGCCCCCCTTTCCGCTCGTAACGCAAATGCGGTACGGCATCGCAGCCGCCTGAACGTTGTAGCTGCTGAGGGCAATTTCCCGCAACCGCGCCGCTTGATCGATGATGGCAGATTGTTCACGCATGAGCTAGGGTCCCTGGAAAAATCATTCGAGCGAGCTTCTCGGAATCGGCGAGCATGATGTCGTCGGGCACGCCTTGTCCCGTGGTGACAAAGGAAATCGGCAATCGTGTGTGAAGCGTAATATTCAGCATCGCACCGAGAGCGACCGCTTCATCGACCTTTGAAAGGATTATTCTGTTCGGCTTCAGAGCGCCGAATTTTTCGATCACGTCGAACATTGTCCGCTTGTTTGTCGGCGCACTGAGAACGAGATGAATCTCGTCAGGATCAAGAGACTGGATCAGCTTCTTCAACTCCCCAAGCTCGGTCTTCATCCGCTGGTTGCGTCCGACCGTGTCGACAAAAACAACGTCCTTTGTGCTGAACTTTTTCAATGCGGCGGACATCTCCGACGCCTTGTACACGACCTCCATCGGAATATCGGCAATGCTGGCAAAGGTCCGGAGCTGTTCAATAGCGCCGATGCGGTATGTGTCTGCGGAGATCAGGCCGATGTTGAGATGCTGGACCAGTTTTCCGATCGCAGCGAGTTTTGCGATCGTGGTGGTCTTGCCGACGCCGGTCGCCCCGACAAGCGCGATGATGCGAGGGCGCTTTGATTTCTCTTTGGGCGGCTGAGCCGTAGTCAAAAGCCCGGCGATCTCAGCAAGGAGGCATCGTTCGATCGCCTGCTTGTTATCGCGCTGGGGGGAATCGAGCTTTCCGTAGACTACCTGCACGAGGTCGGCGGCAAGCTGTTCATCCACGTCATTCTGCACCAAGGTTCGATACGCTTGCTGAAGGTTCGGCGGGAGAGCCGGCATTTTTGAATATTTGAAGTGCTCGGCAATGGACTCCAGCGCGCTCTTCATCTCCTCCATTTCGGTCCTTAGATCATTGATTTCAACTCTTTCCGCAGAAAGCAGAGGCTTGTTGTCGTCAACTTTCACTCCCCTTTTCTCAAATCGCTCGGCGATATTCTTCAGCCCTTCCAGTGTGTCGCTGGCCGTGGGTTCTTTCACGCTGGCCACAGCCGCCCGCTGAAGGAGACCGTTGAAACCGTTCTCGTCGCCGCCGACCGGAACCGCAACGGGCCGCTGGGCCGGCTGGTCGTCGATCGCGCCGGTCACCTCCAGCATTTCTTTTCCGAGAAAATTAAAGTGCTTGCCGTTGGATATCTTTTTCGTGTTCAAGATGATCGCCTCCGGACCCAGTTCCTGTTTCATCTGTTCGGTCGCTTCTTTTATTGTTGCTCCAACGAATTTTTTAATTCTCATGGTTTATCTCCAATTTTCCTGTGAATTCAATTTCTGTTTCAGCCGGTAATTCCGTAAACGACAGAACGACAACGGCCGGAAATGCTGTATGAATCAAACGGTATAAATATGTCCGTACGGTAGCTGCGCAGAGCACGATCGGACGAAGCCCCGAAGCGATCGACTGCTCGACTTTTTCCGTTAGTCCTTTGTGAATGGATTCGATCATCGCCGGCGAAAGGCCGAGGCTCGGACTGCTTTCCCGCTGGTTCTGCAGGGCATTGGTGATCAACTGTTCAAGCCTCGGTCCGAGAACGATCGCGCGGATGACGCCTTTTTGATCGCGGTACATGTGGGCGATCGTCTCGGAAAGAGAATGCCGCACATACTCCGTCAGGACGTCGACATTCCTCGTGACACGCGCATAATCGACGAGCGATTCCAGAATGGTCACAAGGTCGCGAATCGGTATCCCTTCCTTGAGAAGATTCTGAAGAACTTTTTGCACGGTGCCGGTCGGCAAAAGCTCCGGGGTCAGGTCTTCGACGACGGCCGGGTAATCTTTCTTCAAATTCTCGATCAGTTTTTTAGTGTCTTGTCTTCCCAAGATCTTATCCGCGTTCCGGCGCAAGATCTCCTGCAGGTGAGTTGAGAGAACCGCTGAAGGCTCGACAACGGTGTAGCCGCTGATCTCGGCATGCTCTCGTTCGTTCGACCGTATCCACAGCGCCGGCAAGCCAAACGCAGGTTCCTTCACCGAGATGCCGTCGATGTGCTCTTCGCCGCCTGCGGCGTTCATCGCAAGGAGGCGGTCCATGACCAGACGGTCGGTCGCAACGACGTTTCCACGGATCTTCACGACATACTGGTTCGGCTCGAGCTGCAGATTGTCGCGCACGCGGACGGGGGGAATCACGATGCCGAGCTCAAGCGCAAGCTGCTTGCGGATGTTGGTTATGCGGTTGAAAAGGTCCCCTCCTTGCGCATTGTCCACGAGAGAGATCAATCCGTACCCGATCTCAAGCTCAAGCGAATCGACCTGCACATAGTCCTCGACGCGCTCTTCCTTCTTTTCAGCGGCGGGAGGGGCGGGAGCGGGTTTCTTTTTGACCGGCTTATTTTTCATGGTGACATAGCCGGCGGATCCGGCCAGCCCCGAAAGAAGAAGGAACGGAATCGTCGGCAGACCCGGAACGACGGCGAACAGAAAAAGAGCGCCGGACGCAATGAGGAGCGCTTTCGGCCGGCCGAACAACTGCTGACGGATCTCTTTGTCCAGCTGGGTCCCGGAACCTCCCCGGGTAACGACCATGCCAGCCGCCGTCGCCACAACAAGAGCAGGGATTTGGGTGACGAGCCCATCGCCGACCGTCAGGAGCGTATAGTTGTGCAGCGAGTCCGTAAACGACAATCCTCGCTGCGCGACGCCGATGATGAACCCGCCGAGAATATTGATCACGTTGATCAGCAGTCCGGCAATCGCATCCCCTTTGACAAATTTGCTCGCGCCGTCCATGGCGCCGAAGAACTCGGCTTCACGGGCGATCTGAGCGCGGCGTTCGCGGGCTTCCACCTCGTTGATCAGCCCGGCATTCATATCGGCATCGATGGCCATCTGCTTTCCGGGCATGGCGTCGAGGGTGAACCGGGCCGCCACTTCAGAAATTCTTCCCGCGCCTTTGACGATGACGATGAACTGGATCAACACGAGGATCAGAAAGATCACGAACCCGACGACATAATTCCCTTTTACCACGAACGATCCGAATGCGTTGATCACTTCTCCCGCATAGCCTTCGCCAAGGATGAGGCGCGTGGAAGCCACGTTCAACGAAAGACGGAAAATCGTCAGCAAAAGGAGCAAGCCCGGGAATACCGAGAGTTCCAGCGGACCATTGATATACATTGAGACAAGAAGGATCAGAATCGCCCCGGTGATGTTGAGAGCCAAGAGAACGTCGAGCAGCATGGCGGGAATCGGAAGGATCATCAACGCAAGGATAAGAATGACGCCGGCTGCAAGGACGATGTCGCTGTTCTTCCGGATCAGATCGAACGGGGATCCGCTTCTGGGTGCGTCAACTGTTTGGGCCGCTGCTTCCATGCTTCGTTAGTACGGTTTATAGGTGTACTTTGAATTCCTCATCCGGAAAATATAGGCAAGCAGCTGCGCCACTGCCTGGAAGAGTTTTTCCGGGATCGCTTCGCCGATATCGACGGATGAATACAGCGCGCGGGCGAGGACCTTGTCCTCTACGATAGGCACCTTATGCTCCCGGGCGATCTCCTTGATCCGCTGGGCGATCAATTCCGCCCCTTTCGCGACGACTCTTGGTGCGTCCATTTTTCCCGCCTCATACTTCAGCGCAACCGCAACGTGTGTCGGGTTCGTCACGACGACATCCGCTTTCGGAACATCATGCATCATCCGTTTGTAGGCGATCTGCTTTTGCACGGACCTGATGCGCCCCCGCACCAGCGGATCTCCTTCGGTCATCTTCGTGTCTTCCTTCACTTCCTGCTTGGTCATTCTGATATCTCTTTCAAACTCGAATCTCTGGAAGAGATAATCGAACAATGCGAGGGCCAAGAAGGCCAGCCCCATCTTGAAACCGGCAGAAAGCGAAGCACTGACGAGGAATGTCAGGATCCCCCGGACATCGCCGTCCATCAGCGAGAGGGTATCGCCCATTGCGCCGGAGACGGAGAAATATCCGACGAGGGCGATAATGACCACCTTCATCAAGTTCTTCAGCATTTCGGCCATCGCGCGCCGTGAAATCATGACTTTCTGCATGCCGGTAAATGGATTCAGCTTGTTCCATTTTACGGCGAGCGCTTCCGGCGAAAAATAGAACCCTACCTGCGCTACACTCGCCGCAAAACCGACGACGAGCAGTCCGATCAGCACCGGAGCAAGCAGATAAAGACATGCAAGAATTCCCTGAACTGAATAATAGTGGACGCTTTCTTTCGATATTGTGATCGTAGCGGAATTCGAGAGGACCGATTGCGTCAACGAGGCAATGCTGGACGCGAGGGCGGCCCCTCCGAAGTAAAGGATGAGCAGGCCAAAGACAAGAATAAACGCCGAGTTCATTTCCAAGCTGCGGGCAACGGAACCCTTCTTTCTGCTCTCTTCGCGCTTGTGCGGAGTCGCTTCTTCTGTCTTTTCCTGTGATGAAACCGCGTCTTCAGCCATGGTTACAGAACTTTCACCAGTTCGAGAATATTGTCTTCAAACCCCAACAACAGCTTCTTAAAAACAAAGAGCATGAACGGCGCCGAAGAAAAGAGGACGATCAATCCGACGCCGATGCTGAGCGGAAAGCTGACGATGAATACGTTTGCCTGCGGCATGACGCGCGCCATGATGGAGAGGCCGACGTTCGTGAGGAATTCAGCGACCATCACCGGGGCGGCGATCTTTACGGCAACGACAAACATCATCGAGCCGAAGCCGACGATATGATCCGCCAGCGGCTTGCTGAATGCGAACGTTCCGATCGGGACCGTGTCATAGGTCAGACGGAGCGCCTGGAGAACAAAATGATGTCCGTTCAAAAGGAGGAACACCAGCATTGCAAAAAGAGACACGAACTCGCTGATAATGGGCGATTGCTGGTTCTCATCGGCGCTGAACATCGTCGCGACGGAAAGCCCGATGTTGAACGAAATCAACTCGCCGGCATACTGGATGCCCGAGAAGAGAATGCCGAGCCCGAATCCCAGCAGGACCCCAACCATCACTTCCTGCAGCACGAGGACGAAGAACGGAAGAAGCTCAAGGTCCACGGGAGCCGGATGCTGGGAGATCATGGGATAGAGGATGAACGACAAGAGGGTGCCGAGGCCGGCTTTCACCTGAACGGGAACGCCCTGGTGGCCGAAAAACGGGGCCACGACGACAAGCGCCGTGATCCGCGCGAAGATGACCAGAAAGAGAAGAAATTGTTGGACGTAGATTTCCATCGTTAGCGGGCCAGATTCGGAATTTGGCTGTACAGGTTTATCGTAAACGCCACAAGAATATCGATGATCCAAGGGAGCGTCAGAACGACGACAATGGCGACGGCGATCAATTTTGGAACAAAGGTCAGCGTAAACTCCTGGATCGACGTTGCTGCTTGAAAGACCGAGATCACCAACCCGATCACCAGGGAGACCAGCAGCACCGGCGCCGAGACGAGCAGCATGGTGTAAAACGATTCGCGAAAAATATGGACGATAAATTCTTCCGACATAGCCGATCCTTTATTGATAACTCGCCATGACCGAGCTGACCACGAGATGCCATCCGTCCACCAGGATAAACAGCAATATCTTGAACGGCATGGAGATCATCGCCGGCGGCAGCATCATCATTCCCATGGACATCAGAATGCTCGATACCACGATGTCGATGATGAGAAAGGGAATGAAAATGATAAACCCGATCTGAAACCCGGTCCGCAATTCGCTGATCGCAAACGCCGGAACGACGACGTACGTCGGCACGTCGTTCTTGCTGTTCGGTTTTTGGAGGCTGGCCATTTTTACAAACATTGCGAGGTCTTCTTCGCGCGTTTGTTTGAACATGAACTCACGAAGCGGATCGACGCCCCGGTCGTACGCTTCGTTGAGGCTGATCTTCTTATCGAGGTACGGCTGCACCGCGGCGGTATTGACCTTGCTCCACACGGGGGCCATAATGAAGAATGTCAGGAACATCGCGAGGCCGACGAGAATCTGAGCCGGGGGCATCTGCGGCGTGCCGAGCGCTTGTTTGACGAAATAGAACACGACGATGATGCGCGTAAAAGCGGTCGTGAGGATCAGGATCGCCGGAGCCAGCGACAAGATCGTCATCAGCAGAAGGATCTGAAGGGTCACGGAGACATCTTCCGGCTTCGTCGCTTTGCCGACCTCGATCGAAAGCTTCGGGAGAGGGAGCGGGGTTTGCTGGGCCGCGGCTTCGCTTCCGATCATGAGGAGAAGAAAAAGGATCATCGCAAAATTTTTAACCGGGAATTTCATCATCGATCAATTTTCTCCCTCAATTTCCGGACGAAGGTTTCCGGCGGCTCCCCGGCGGCTTCTGGGACGAAGGATCCCGATATTGCGGCTGAGATATTCCACGAACGGGACGCCGGTGCCTGCCTTCGCGGAAGAACCGCCGGATCCACTGGCGGTTTCAGCCATCGTTGCATCGACCCAATGGAGAATATCGGCATCGCCGATCTCGCCAAGCATTGTCATTCCCTCTTCGGTCATTCCGATGATCATGATCTTATTCAATACCTTGACGACGACGATCGAACGTTTTGGCTGCAGCATGCGGTGGCCAAGCAGGTCAACGCTGATCAGCGCAGCCTTCGATGTCTGGAAGCCCCCCATAGTTTTTTTCAGCACGATCACGAGTACGAACATCAGTCCGAGAACTGCTGCCAGCGACGCCAATGTTTTTAGAAGAACCCATCCCATACGTTATTTCCCCAGGTTTTTTACCCGTTCGGACGCTTCCACGAGGCTCGTGATACGGATGGCGAAATGCTTCTCGATGACAACGACTTCACCTTCAGCCATCTTCCTGCCATTGATCAGGATGTCCACGGGCTCGCTTGCCAATTTCTCAAACTCGACGACGGATCCGCGCTGAAGGTCGAGAATATCCTTGATGGCAAGGTTCGTTCGTCCGAGTTCAATCGAGACGGGAAGGCTCAGGTCGAGCAGAATATCCATCTTCTTTTCCTTCTCCGCGCTGGAAACGCCCGATTCGAACTGCTGAAATTTTGCGGTCTCTACCTGGACGTTGCCGTTTGCGGCAGGCTCACCGGCCGGATTTACTGCTGCTGACTTTTCGACGAGTTCTTCCATAGTGCGTTATGCTCCTTGATTGCTTTCAAGTTCTGTTCGCGTCACTTTGATCGCGGTTCTGCCGTTCGAGACTCCGGGACGCCCCCACAACCTCGGCCTGTTTCCGATCGTGATCTGCACTTCGCCGCTGATCGGCAGGTTGGTCTTGAGAATATCTCCGGCTTCAAGCTCCAAAAGATCGCGAAGCGTGATGGTCGTCGATCCGAGGACGCCGATCGTCTCGATTGCCGTCGTGCCGATATTCTTAAGGATCTGCCCCGACCAATTCGCCTGGCTCTTTGCCCCCGGCAGCGCGTTGAAATGCTGCACGTTCAGCTTGGCCAGTTCTTCTTCGAGCGCAAATGTCGGGAAGCAAAGTCCCATTAAAAACTTCTGATCGCCGAAGCTCACCTCAAACGAGACGACAAGGACGATCTCGCTGGTCGGGGCGATTTGTGCAAAATCGCCCTCGCTTTCGTACCGGTCGATCTTGAAATTGAGGTCGGCGATGGTCTTCCATGATTTTTGCAGATCGACAAGGGCGCGCTGCGCGATGCCTTTGATCAAGCTCTGTTCGATCTTCGTGACCTGGCGCGCCCGCTTATCTCCGTCTGTTGATCCCCCGAGCAGCCGCGATACCATCGCCATCACCAGCTGCGGGCTGAACTCCAGCAGGGCGAACGCATCCGTGTCGGAAATGCGGAAGATGTACAAGCAGCTCGGGCTCGGTATCGACAGCACGTACTCGGAGTAAAACAGCTGGTCCACGGACGTCACGACAACGCTGACGGTCGTTTGCAGGCGCGCAAGGAGATACGATGCGAACGATTCACTGAAATTCTCATGCACGGCCTGGAGTGTCCGCAGCTGGTTCTTCGAAAGCCTGTGGGGAAGGCGAAAATCGAACGTCACCGCCTCGCGCTCCGTCTTTGCTCCCGGCGCGGGAACCGGTGCGCTCTTCGGCTCGTCGATCGGGATGCCTGACAAAAGGCTGTCTATCTCCTGCTGCGAGAGGATCTCTGCCACTGTGCCGAACCTTATTGGATGATGAACTTGCTGAAATAGACGTTCCGGAGCTTGCCCGCCTTGAGAAGCTCACCGACCTTTTTCGAGATCTCTCCCCGAAGAAGTTCACGCTGATCGATGTTGACCAATTCATTCAATCCTTTGCTCGTCAATATCGAATTGAGAAGATCCCGTACCTGGACCTCCTTTTTTTCAAGTTCCTGCTGCGCCTCCGGTGTGGAGACTTCGATGCCGACGGTCGTCAGAAGGAAACGCGTTCCGTTGGTTCCCGCCGGATTGATGATCACATCTTTGATAAGAAAAATATTCTGCGTCGCGGTTTCCCCTTTTTGCGCCTCTTCTTCCGTTTTCTGCGCAGCCGCGTCGGCATGAGGCGGCGCTGCGATGAATTTCACCATGAGGAAATAGACAATGGCCAATTGCACGACAAAGATCGGGATCCCGATCATAAGGGTCTTTTTTGAGAAGAAAGAGGGGGATGGCGCTGGCGCCGGCGCTGCGTTCTGAGCTGCCGGTTGATTTTGGGGAGTAAATTCTTTAGCCATGGTGTCCGATTGTTTTCTTTTACAATCGGCAAATCATGTGCCATCTGTTTTTACGCAAAATTGACTTAAAAACGAGGAAATACTGAGGTATACGGGAGAGAGCGGTACTGCAGGTAAAGACGATCACACGGCTGGTGGAGAATAGTGTACAGATGGAGAATAATCCTCTCCGTGCTTCACTTTTTCTTCTTCCCCAAATTCATGATCAAACACCGGCGGCGATACGCTACAACCTTTTTGATCACTTCATCCGCAGATTCTTTCACCAGGAATTTCTTTCCGGTGGTCGTCGAGATCATGGTGTCGGGTGTTACTTCCACGAACTCGATAAGGTCGGCGTTTACGACAATTTTTTGATTCTGAAGCCTTGTCACTTCGATCATTGTTGTCCCTTCACTGTAGACATTAAGACGGGCGGGCGATCCCGCGCGGGAACCGCCCGCCCATCACATTACCTCTTCAAGCTGACAACTTCATCGAGGAACTGGTCCGCCACTGTAATCACGCGTGCGCTGGCCTGGAATCCGCGCTGCGCCGTGATCATGTTGGTGAATTCCTGCGCAAGGTCGACATTCGATTCCTCAAGAGAGCCGGAAACGATCGTCGAGTTGGAAGCGCCGCCGGCCGGAGCGATGGTCGCCGAGCCGGAGTTCGGGGAGGCATCGAACATGTTGCCCCCCGCGTTCGTCAGCCCGTTCGGGTTGTTGAACGTTGCAAGCATCACCTGCCCCATCGTGACGTTGGTGCCGTTGGTAAACGTGCCAAGGATCTTTCCGCTTTGGTCGACCGAAACCCCGCTCAGCGTGCCGGAGGCATAGCCGTCCTGCGACTGCGGAGAGATCGTCGACGTTCCGCTGGTCTGCGTTATGCCGCCGAACGCGTTCAGTGTCCCCGCGCTCAAGTCGATCGCCATGGCCGAAGCACCATCGTTCGGGTTGATTTTGAGGGCGGATGAGCCGTCGTCGTAAGTGAACGATTTCAGCGTGCCGTCCGCATTAAAGTCGATCTTTCCGGTTTGTCCGCCGGCGATCGCCGCTGGAACCGGCGCCTCGGCCGACCACGTCCACTCGTTCGATGTGGACGTTTTTGTGAACTTCACCGAAAGCGTGTGCGCGTTTCCCAACGAATCGTACACGGTGATCGAGGCATTCGTCGAATCAGCTTCTTTCGAGAGGTCCGCCGCGAAAGTACTTGCACCGGCGGATTGCGTCAACCCGGTAGAGGTGATGTTGACAGAAATTGACGGAGCGTTGTCTGTCGGCTTGATGGTAATATTTGCAGGAGTAAATGCTGTCAATGCGCCGGTTGCGGGATCGAAGGTCGCTGTCCCGGTTCCGCCGACAATCGTTCCGCTTGGATCTGCCGTTGCCACGCTCCAGGTGTTGGCGGCCGTCTTCGTCAGCGTCAGCGTCACGGCATGCGTTGTTCCGAAATCGTCGGTCACGTTGAATGTCTGGTTGACGGTTCCGCCGACAGCCGTTCCGGAGTCGATATTGCCCGTCAGGTCGGCATTGGCCACCGTTGCCGTCGAATCAAGATTACCGGCAAGCTTGACGCTCGTGGTCGCTTTTGCGGGGGAAATTTCGTGCAAGTCGATCTGCAGATTTTGGAGTGCGCTGCCAGGAGTAATGACACCGCTTGACGACGCCAGCGATCCCTGCAGGATCGCTCCCGACCCGGGATTGACCAGGTCACCGTTCGCATCGAGCTGGAATGTTCCTACCCGTGTGTAATGCGTCTGGCCGTTGAGGCTGACGGCAAAGAACCCGTTGCCCTGAATTGCAAGGTCGGTCGAAACTCCGGTCGATTGCAATGTGCCCTGGGTGAATTCCGTGTCCACGGTGTTCACTGCAACCCCGAGACCGACCTGGATGGCGTTCGTTCCTCCATTGCCGTTTTCCGGCTGCGTCGCGCTTTGGAGCGTCTGCGCGAATGCTTCTCCGAACGTTGCCCTGCTTGCTTTGAATCCGATGGTGTTGATGTTGGCGATGTTGTTCCCGATCACATCCATCATTAATTGATTGTTCTGCAATCCGGAAACGCCGGCGAAGAGAGATCTAAGAAATGCCATAGTATATACCCTCCTAAGGTATGTGTTGCGTTTGTTTGCCGAACCTCTGTCATTCGGTTCGGCAGGAGGGCTTCCTCAGCGTGCCGCCCACGCGGTCTGCTGAAGTCCAGCCCGTTTAGTTGATTAGTGAATTAATATTACAGCAACTCATGACGCAATAATTGCGCTGTCGATGTTCGTGAACACGTTGTCCTTCATGTTCGCGCTGTCCATTGCGGTAATGACCGTCCGATTCTTGACGCTCACGACGAACGCCATTTCCCGCATCAGGACCAAAGAATCCTTCGCTCCTTTCTCATCGGCCTTCGTGACAGCGCTCGAGAGATTGGCCATATCGTCGTCGCTTAACTGGATGTTCCGCGAGTCGAGCCGCTGCTGTGCATGTTTGGAAAATTTCAGCCCGTTCAATTCCTTCGAGAGAACGGTTTCGAATGAACGCTCTTCCGGCACCGCAATTGCCGGACGTTCCTTCAAACCATCCATACCTCCGACAGGAAGGAATGGTACGTTCACTCCATTGATTGTCTCTGCCATAACCTTACTCTTGCATGATTTCAAGAATGTCAGAAAGCGGAACTTGCGTTCCATCGACAACAAACGCTGTGCCGCTTGAATTGAATTGAACGCCGGTCACGGTTCCATAGATGTACGGCGATGCAGTGATCGATGCGCCGTTGCTGTCCGTCGCCTGAACCGAGAAGGTGTAATTTCCAGAACCCAGTTGCTGCCCCGAATCGTCCGTCCCGTCCCATGAGAACGTCTGGTCGCCGCTGCCGGTCGGAGCGCTCTGGATCGTCTTTACGACGTTTCCCGATCCGTCCATAATGCTCACCGTGACCGTATTTGCCGCGGACGGAAGCGTATACCCGAGTTTCATATCTCCGGATCCGCTGTACTGGAACGCATTCGTGGTCGCGCGCACATCTTTGCCGATAAAGGTCGCAGCAAGGTCGTTGTTAATGGACTGCGTCAGAACAGTATTGGCAGTGATGCTCTGCCCTAACTCGGTATTGATGTTCGTCAACTCCTGCACGGAACTGAACTGCGCAAGCTGTGAGGCGAACTCCGTTCCGTTCATCGGATCCATCGGATCCTGATACTGCATCTGCTGCGTCAATAGTTTCAGGAAATCATCTTCTCCCAGCACCGGTGTTGTGCTGCTTTGGGCCGAGGAAGCGGCCGGCGAACCGGATGACAACAACGAGCTGGCGGATTGCACTGATGTAGACATGGCTCTCTCCTTTACATGATTAATTCGATAGTATTGTATCCCATTGTCCGGAGGGATTCGTACTGCTCGACTGCATTGGCTCCCGACGCATTCTTCTCATTCGCCTGCCGCTTCGATTTGCTTTCTTCGGAAGAGCCCCCGAACGCCGTCTGGCCGTCCGCCACAACGTCGATCCGATGCACATCGATCCCCTTCGAAAGAAGCGTGTCCCGCAACTGCGCTACGTTCGTATCGAGCACGGCCTTGACATTCGCGTTGCTGACATCAATTTGTGCCGACACCTTGCCGTCGTCCATTTTCACTTTCATGGTCACTTCCCCCAAAGATTCGGGCTTCATTGTAATGCGAATCTCGGAAGAGTTATTCTTGAAATTTGCTGCAAGGCTTTTCGACACCTGGTCCATGATCGACTGTTCCAAGTTGCCTGGGAGCAGGCCGGCTTGCGGGGAAGAGGCGCTGGATCCTCCTTTGACCGCCGGTTCAGAACGAAAAGCCGCGATCGACGGGCTGTGCAAACCGGAAACTTGGTTCGCCAACTTAGAGAGGAGTTCGGTCTGTGATGCCGGGATGCCGGCGTTCTTGTTCTGGTTATTCGACGCCATAGAAATAACTGGTTCTGTTTTAGATGACACATTCTCCGGAGTCGGAACGGCCTGATCGAATTCGGCCGGCTGTGCGGGAGCGCCGGAAATTTTTCCTTGAGAATGAAGCTGGCCATTCGAGGTTGAATTCCGATCGTTTCCTCCTTGCGTCCCGTTCTTTGCCGGTTCTGTCGATGGGGCCAGTTCGTTCATTGCAGACACGTGCGCCTCCGGTTCTTCTCCCTTATCAATTTTGCCGTTCACATCAGGATGATTGACGGGTGTTGGAGCTCCGTCATGGCGAATCGTGTTCTCAGGTTCGATCTCCTTCTGATTTTTGAAGGGGCTTGAAATTTCCGAGAGGACAGGGGATGCTTCTGTTTTTTTAGGGGCCGGAGCCTGGGAAAGATTCTTCCCCCCCATTTTCCCGACGGCGCCTGCGTTCGGTACCGTACCAGTATCATTCTGCGCCGAATCCGGACGGATGTTTATAGGATCGATCTCGTTTTGAGCAACAGGCAGCGCGGTCGAGGTTGATTGCGTGCCTCCCGATCTCCCTTGGTCCAAATAACCCGCTGTCGGGATTGAAGGTGAATTTTCTCCCTTAGCGGCTTTAATCTCGGGGGGAACAGAAGTGAATGTTGCTGTTGAAGTTTTTAGAGTCGGCATTTCGACCGCCGGGTCTTCACCTTGTCCCTCTTCATTGACGAGTCCAATATCAACCGGCAATTCCGGTGATTGTACTTCTGTTTGCATTTCCTGAACGGCAACACCCCCCTGCTCGGCCATTTCTTTTGGCGAAACCGCAGTCTCCGCATTCTCAGCTGCAGTGGCCACACTGGAAGAGGGATGGAACTCTTCTCTCTGATGCGTTTTAGCCGAGAGTTCGGGCGTTAAAGCTTGCGGTAACTTTTCCCCCAATTCCTGGTCGATCGATCGGCTGGCTGAACTCAACGGCATAGGGGGAAGATCAGCCGCACTTTCAAATTTGCCGGCATTTGAACTTGTCTCCGGATCGAAAATTAGATCATTGGGAAGTTCTGCCGGCTGATGCGGGTTTTCCACCGGGAGAGTATTCATCGCCGGCTTAATTGGTTCAGCCTTCACATTTGGGATGAGCGTGACATTTTCAGTCTGCTGCGGGGACAGCTGCGGCTGGGCGCTCGTTGCTGCTGGAGCCGTATTATATGCCCCCTTCGATCCCACCGATTTGTCATCGACGTTAAATCCCGCGGGCCTTAATGGAATATTTTCGTTCGGCGTTATGGGTTGATCAATTTCCTGAGGGGGAATTTCGGTAGCGATTCGAGGGGTGAAAACATTCCCGTCTCTTTCCACGTCGGATACCCGAACAGGTTCCCGTCCGTATTGAGAATGAAGATTCGTCTGACCTGTAATTCCAAATTGTGCCGGTAATTCTCTTTGGGCTTCCGCATCAATGAACGGAGCCGGTGATCGAAGAATTGGAACAGAGATTTGTTGGTCAGATATCTCTTGCTGAGCACCGTTATCTTCCCCGGCATCCGTAGATGATGGTGATCCAAGGTTTGAAGATGAGTCGACCTGCTGGGCAATTGGTTCCCTGCTTGTGATGCCCTTTGGCTCAGACACATCTTCAACCTGCATATTTTGGGTAAGCGGAGCTGCCGGCGCAATGAAAGGCGCAGATTCAACCCTCTCGTTGCTTGTAACGGGATTTGGTTGAGCATCGCCCCGGATTCCCTTTGACAATGAATCGAAGATATTGTCGGTTCCGTCGGGGATCGATGTGGGAATGTTATTCTGCTCTTGCGACAATGAAATAGCATTCTTCACATTTTCGATTCCGCCGTTTTGCGCTGGCTGCTTTCCAATATTCCCCTGGCCGGTAGAAGTCAGCACGATTGTTCCATCGTCCCTGTTCTTGGTTCCCTGGTTTGTTCCAATAGTAGCGGAAGGTGATGTTGCAACTGTAGGGGTAATATCGGAGAGACCCTCATCCGCAACGCTCTTACTTGTCATCGTTCCATGCGGCATGACATCGGCATTTGGAACTTTTTTCGCCAATGACGGCGAAGGGAGCGTAATTGTTTGAATGTTCTTCCCCTCTTGGGGGGACAAACCAGCAAGCAGGTCAACTGCGGCTCCCTGAATTATCTGTCCTGATGATATTGTAGACGTCAACGTTGAATTCCGAGGAGAGCGTTCAGAAGATTCACTCGTAATGATTGTTCTGATGGACAGGTCCGGACTCCCTGTGCTCCGAGTTGGCTGGGTCGATTCCCCGGGAGTCCATCTGGGCGGGATGATCTCTGCTGCTTCATCAGTTAAAGCTTCCCCCTGCGTCTGTTGAACTATTGAATTTGCTGCTTGGGCGCGGGGCACGTGAAATTCGAGAGGTCTATTCGGAAGACCGGAAGTTCTGGAGGCTGATGCATCAGGATCCAGTGGGATAGAAACTGTCTCTGCTGACAAAACCGAATCCGTTGTCCTGGGCGTTAGCATTTTCGAGGAGGGATTGGAATCGTTCAGCATTTCTCCATGAAGAGGAGCATTTTGAGTAATCTCAAATCCATTAAGAGGAATGCCTCCCTCAACAGAAGCCGGCTTCACCTCTTCCTGTGATGAAAATTGAACAGAATTGGAAAAAAGCGTATTCGTCTCGGGCTGCTCAGTTTTCCCGCTTGATGGAGTTTCAGGGGAAGGTGATCCCGGATACTCATTCAATGCGTACGAAGAAGGCATACCGGTTTTTGTGTCCGGCGTTATTTCTGCTGTAATACTTATTTCTTTCTTCGGTGATTGATCTCCTAAAATCGATTTGGGATTGAACGCATTCTCAATTTCGTTTGATGCCGGAGATCCGTCATGTGGCGGGACGCCGTCGATCTTCTGATACTGAATCGTATTCATCACCGTTCCCAAAGGGAGCATTCCGTTGGCCAGCAATTCTAATCCTGCCACTGAGGTGTCGGAACCAGCGGAGATCCGGTTTGCAGCGGGCTTGGCCGATTGACCGCTGCCTGCAGCTGGCTGTGCTGTTTGAGTCACGGGCTGCGCTGAAACCGCAGGTTGGATCGGCATCGTCGGCGTTTTCGTAAAAAATTGCAGGAGCATCGGCAAAAAGAGCGACTGCTGAGAAGCAACGGGCGCCGGACCTGACTGCGCTTGAACGCCGCCGTTCTTTTGGTTAGGAGAGAGCATTCCGAAAATATTTAAGATAGTCATCCGTTGCCTGTGCAATGATTACCGTATCATTTTAGCCGCCAGTTTCGGCTCCATCGCGCTGAGGATCTTCCCGGCCTGTTTTTTCTTGACCGCCATCAGCACTTGTCTCGCTTCCGACAATTTAAGGTTCTGAAGAATTTTCGCCGCATTTTCCGCGCTCATAGACTCCAGGAGTTTCGCCGTTCCCTTTATTTCTTTCGCGTGTGCGCTGTCGGCGCCGGTCGTTTGGGTGAGCACTTTTTTCTCCAACAATTCCTCCTTTTGGATCTCAGCATTGAGTTTGCTGGAGAGCAGTTTGAGACTGTCGCTAGAGGCCGAGACCACGGTCACTTGTTTGACATCAAAAGAGACCGAATCCTTCGGTTCGGTTCGGAGAGAGTCGACCTTCGCAATGATCGAGTCCGCGGGCTTCGGCGGAGGAGCGGCCTGCGCAGCCGGCGGGCTGTTCAGCACCGTGAACGCCTCCGGTTTGAAATAATAGAGAACCAGAACCACCTGCACTGCAAGCACAAGCGTTACGACCCAGAGCACGACGTATGTGAGCGCTGGCTTCATTACCTAGATCTCCCGAGTTACGCGTTGAGCGAGAACGTCGATAAGTCGTTGTTCCTTCCGGTCCGCCTCACGTATGAATTCCGCCTGCCTCCGCTGGTCGAGATTTTCTACCATTTGTTTTGACTGCGTTCGTTCGACGAGCTCGGAACGCTTATCGTTCTCCTGAAGCTGGATCTCATTGACTTTTTTCTCCTTCTGGCGAATTTCGGTCGAAAGGGTCTTCAAAAAAGCACGGCTCGTTTGCAATTCCAGCGCCCTGGACCTTGAAACGCGCACCGCCTCCGACATGGCATTTTCTCTCCGGTCATTCAGATCGGAGAGCGCCGCCTGTTCGACGTCTTTTGAGCGAAGGAGATGAACGAGTTCTTCGTGCGCCTTCTTTTCCTGATACTTCTTGACTTTGAGTACAGTTGCCAGACCAGTGTCTACAAATTGCATTCTCTTCACCGTAACAATTAAGTTTCGCTGACCAAACTTCTTGTTTTTAGATCCCGACTTCCGAATTTGTCCGGACAGAGATCATTTCCTCAGATGTTCCATGCAACTTTTCCCTTAACTGGCTTTCCTGCTCGCGAAGAACGTGCACAAGACGGGTCAAGCCAAGAATGATAACGCAATACGCGATGCCGATCACTGCAATTGTCATCGTATTCCCTCCTTCCTCTCCGACACGTTACACTTTCATCAAACCGATCAAACGTTGAATGCTTTCTTTCATATCTTCTTTTTCATCCGGGGCCTGGCGCAGGAACGTCCTGATCGCCTCGATCTTTGCAACCGCGGCATCGATGCGGGGATTGCTCCCCTTCACGTACGCCCCGATGTTAATAAGGTCTTCGGCCTCGCGATACGTTGCCATCAGGTCCAACAGGCGCTGTGCGGCTTGCCGGTGCTCGGGCGTCGTTATTGCCGGCATGACCCTGCTGACACTTTCGAGGACATCGACGGCCGGGTAGTGTCCCGCCGAAGCGAGCCGCCTCGAAAGAACGATATGGCCGTCCAGGATCGACCGGACCGCGTCTGCGACAGGCTCGTTCATATCGTCTCCTTCGACGAGCACGGTGTATAATCCCGTGATGCTTCCCTTTTTCGCATTACCGGCGCGCTCCAGAAGCTTGGGCAGGATCGCAAAGACGGAAGGGGTATATCCTTTTGTCGTCGGCGGTTCGCCGATAGCCAGTCCTACCTCGCGCTGGGACATTGCAAGACGGGTGACGGAATCCATGAGGAGCATGACATCTTTTCCCTGGTCGCGAAAATATTCGGCGATGCTCGTCGCCATGAATGCCGCTTTAATTCTGATCAATGCCGCCTGGTCGCTTGTCGCCACGACGACCACGGAACGCTTCAACCCTTCGGCGCCAAGCTCCCTGTCGAGAAATTCCCCTACCTCTCTTCCCCGCTCTCCGACGAGGGCGATCACGTTGACGTCGGCGCTGGTATCCCGTGCGATCATCCCGAGCGTCACGCTTTTGCCGACACCACTTCCTGCAAAGATTCCGATGCGCTGCCCCTTGCCGCAGGAGAGGAGAGAATCGATCGACCGGATCCCGGTGACGATCGGCTCCGTAATGCGCCGGCGTTCGAGCGGGCTCGGCGGCGCATTATAGATCGAACGGATTTCCGAGGTCTGCAGCGGCCCTTTCCCGTCGATCGGCTGTCCGAGACCGTCGATGACTCTACCGAGCAATGCGTCGCCGACGTTCACCGACAAGGTCTTTCCGGTGGCAACTATTTCGCTTCCCGGGCTGACCCTATTCGCCTCGCCGAGCACCATCGAGAGCACGCGGTTATTTCTGAAGCCGACGACTTCCGACAGACAGACATCTTCTCCCCCTTTCGACTTCACGATACACACTTCTCCGAGCGACGAATTCGGCCCGATCGATTCGATCACCAGGCCGATCACCTGGGTGACACGTCCGTTCACTTTGATCAGGTCGAGGTTGCGCAGCTTTGCCAAATAGCCTTCGAAATTATTGAACAGGTCGAACTTCCGCTCATCGATCCCGCCCGTCCCATTCTCATGGGGCGGCGTCATCAGCTCGCTTGCTTGGAGATTTTCTAAAACATCCGGCATGGTGGAAACCCGTTTCATTGGATATTCTCGAGCAGCGCCGCCTCGATTTTCTTCATTTGGGTCGAGATACGGACATCGACATTTCCCGAATCACTTTCGAGAATGCAGCCCCCGCGCTCGACCTTTTCGTCCGCTTCGATCAGCATGTCCCTCAGCGAATCGGAACCCGACGCGATCGCTGCACGGTGTTCCCTCACCATCGCTTCATCGACCGGGTTCACGCGTACTTTGATATTGTCCACGCCGAGGACCCTCCGCAGGCCTTCTTTGATCTGTTGCAGCACCACCGTATTATCGAGGATCACTTCCCGGCGGAGGATCTGTTCTGCCACGGCAAGCGTAAACCTGATGACGATCTCTTCGGACCGTTGCTGCATCTGAGAAAATTCTTTTCTGATATTCTCCATCAGCGACTCGAGCTGGACGATCACCTTGAAGGTTGTCTTTTTTCGCTCATCGCTTACACGCGTTTCAAATTCTTCCCGCAGCCTCTTCTCAACGGACTTGCAGCCGTCGTCGAACCCCCGCTGATATTCGTGGTCGAGGGAGCGCTGGATCATCCCGTCTCCTTCGATAGTTTTACGCTTCATGAGGACCGTTGAGACCATTTCTTCATCCACCAGCGCGGCGGGCGTTTCCACCGAATTCATCGGCTCCGCCTCGGGTCTCGGCGTCAATTCCGGGAATGGAATGTCGGTCACCTCATAGCGGGTCAGCCTGGCGCTCCCGACGAGCCTGCGCAATTTGATCACCTCAGACAAACACTTCCTCCTTGCCGCCTCTTCCGGCGACAACGATTTCTCCCTGGTCCTCAAGCTGTTTGACGATCTCGACGATGCGCGTCTGCGCCATCTCCACATCCTTGAGACGAACCGGACCCATATACTGCAATTCCTCTTTGAGCAGTTCCTGCGCTCGTTCGGACATATTGCTGAAAATCTTCTGCTTCAATTTGTCCTCGGAGACCTTCATCGACATCGCCAGGTCCTTCTTATCCACTTCGCGAAGGATACGCTGAATCCCTTTATCGTCGACGAAGAGGAGGTCTTCGAACAGGAACATCAGACGTTTGATCTCTCCGGCAAGCTGCGGGTTCTTCTGTTCGATGCTTTCAAGAATGATCTTCGCTTCCGCGGTGCTGCAGCGGTTGAGAATGGCCGCCACCGATTTTGTCCCTCCCAGCGAGCTCATGCTCTGGCTGATCTCGGCTTCGGCAATATCTTCAAGGACTGCCTCCATTTCCGAAAGGAGCGCGGGGTTCACTTTGCCCAGGGTCGAGATCCTGAACGTGACATCGTTGCGGAGCTCGTCGGAAAATTCCGAAAGCACCTGGGCGGTCTGTTCCGGGCTCAGGTTGGAAAGGATCAGAGCGATCGTCTGGGGATGCTCCTTTTGGAGAAACCCCGCGAGCTGTTTCGGGTCGGCCTTTTTCAACATATCGAAGCCGGTCACGTGAGAGAGCACCTTGACCTTCTCCAGCACGTCCGCGGCCTTGGCGAAACCGAGCGTATGTTCGAGGAGCTGCTGGGCGTAATCCAATCCCCCCTGAACAACGTACTGCTGCGCAACAATGAGCTGATGGAATTCGTCAGCGACGTTATCGATCACGTGCGACGAGACGCCTTTCACGTTCGTGATCTCGAGCGTCAGGTCTTCGATCTCCTGCTGGCTGAGTTTCCGCATGATGCGCGTCGCCGCTTCGACGTCAAGAGAGAGAACGAGTAACGCCGCTTTTTGTTTGCTGGATAATTGCGCTTCTGGCATGGGTTCCGTTTTCCGTTATTCTTCCGCCAACCACACTTTAAGCAGTCGTGCCGCGTCTTCGGGCTTGTCGTTCACGTACTCCGCGATCCGCTTTCTTTTCTCCGCCCTGAGAAGCGCATCCTCTGAGATCTCCTCTTCAGGAGAAGGAAGACGAATGGACGATTTCTTTGAGACGAGAACGCCTTCAGGGTTTCTCATTTCAAAGGCCGCTTCATCTTCTCTGGAATGCACGACCGTTTTGTTGACAAGCGAACGGATGATAAAGAGCGCCGCGAGCATGAATCCTACAAGAAGAGCTTTCTCGCCGATGTCATACCAATCGGCTCCCGGCTGATCCTTGTACACCAGATCTTCCTGCTGCAAGGCATTGCCAAACTGCAGGTTGACAACCGAAATTTCATCGTTCCGCTGGGGAGCGTATCCGACCGCACGTTTGACGATGTCCGTCAGCTGATTGAGCTCTTCCGTTTGAAGCGGGGTATACTCAACGGTCTTCTGTCCGTTCTTCTCGACCGTCTTTTGTGTCCCGTTGATCATCGCCGCGACGGAGAGGCGTTTGACCGAGCCGACGCTTTCAACAATGTGCTCGACCGTCTTGTTGATCTCATAGTTCGTCACCGAGCTCGTGTGCGTGGACGGCGGAAGAGAGTCGCTCAGCGAATTCTTCTCTTCCGAGGTCTGCTCGCTGCGCACTGCGGTGTTTTCCGGGTCATACTGCTCGAGGTTCTTTTCCGCCTGCGTGAAATCCAGATCTGCATTCACCTGCACCAGGGCGTTTCCCGGGCCGACGACTCCTTCCAAGAGGTTTTGCGCTTTTTGGGCAAGATATGATTCGACTTTTTGCTGGAGCTCATATTGCGTGGATGTCAGCGCGGTCAGCGAGTTCGGTTTTGTGTTCTCGGAGAGTAAAGCGCCGCGCGAATCGACGATGGTCACATTGTTCGCCTCCAGCCCTTCGACGCTGCTCGCGACGAGATGCGCAATGCTCTGGATCGTTTCCTGGCGCAGCGGTTTCCCGGATTTTAGCTTGAGGACCACCGATGCCGTCGCGGTTTTTTCGTCCTCCTTGAACAGGGCTTTCTCCGGCACCACAATGTGGACGCGCGCCCCTTCGACCTCCTCAAGCTCCAGGATCGTCCTTGCAAGCTCCCCCTCAAGCGCCCGCCGGTAGTTGATCTTCTGCACAAAATCCGAAATGCCTAAATTGGTCCGGTCAAAAATTTCATACCCTATCACGCTCGACTGAGGCAGCCCCTCGCCCGCAAGCGACAGACGCAGGTCATAGACCTGCTGCTTGGGGACAAGGATCGACCTTCCGCCGTCCTCGAGCGAGTATGGAACATTCTTCTCCTTCAACTTGTCGACGATCTTCGAAGCATCCTGCGGGCTGACGTTGCTGAAGAGGGTCGCGTAGGAAGGACGGTTCACAACGCTGACGAGGCTCGAGATCGCGACAGCCGCAACAACGGCCACGGTGCCGAACATCACTCGCTGTCGGAAGGTAAGCCTGCGGAAAAATTGGGTGAGTTGATTCACCGATTGAGTTTCTGCCATGCCTTACACCTGAATTCTCATTATTTCCTGGTACATATCGATCGTCTTGTTGCGGATCTCCATGAGGAGATCGAAGCTGGTCCGCGCCTTTTCAACGGCGATCATCACGTCGTGAAGGTCGGTCCCTTCCCCTGCTACCATGCTGTCCACCGCCTTACCCGCTTCGGATTGGAGGTTGTTGACGTCGGTAATCGCCTGGGAGAGCGTTTGACCGAACGAAGCCCCCGATTCCTTCAGGGCGCCGTTGATCTCGTTCCCATTTGAGGGACCGCCGACATTCGGCAGCAGCGTGAGCGCTTGATTGATTTTCATCGAATTATCCTTTACGATCGACCACTGTTCCCAGCGCTGAAGCGGATCGCGATCCGTCCTGCTTGTACAGGGAATACGCCTGAAGCTCCGGCGCAGAGGACGGGAAGAGCTCCTCGAAATACGTCTGTTCCGCGCGCGTCAGCGTGGCACTCGGACTCGTGTATTGCGTCTGCGGTGTTTTTCCGCTCCCGGCACTCTCCAGCGCCTTCTGCCATTGTTCGGGCTGCGCGGAAACGCCGCTCTTTTGCGGGATGATCTGCATTGCGGATGAAGAAATATCGTTCACTTCCATCGTCAAATCTCCAGTGCGTCTTTAGCCATGGTCTTTGCCCCGTCGATCGCCGTCACGTTCGCTTCGTATGAACGCGTCGCCGAAATCATATCCACCATTTCAGTCACAACGTTGACGTTCGGCATCTTCACATAGCCGTCTTTGTTCGCGTCGGGATGCCCGGGATCGTAAACCATCTTAAACGGAGAGCTGTCGACCTCCTCCGACGATTGAACGCTGCCGCTCGCACCGCCTTCCGATGCGGTTCCGTCCGCTGCATCGGAAATATGCCCCTCGTTCGTCGTGGCAAGTTTCATGGTCATCGTACTCAAGGTAGAAGAGAACGACTGATCCGAGGTTCCCTTCACGACGACGATTTTACGGCGGTATGGTCCGCCGTCTTCCGTTTTTGTCGTTTCTGCGTTCGCCATGTTATTGGCGATGGCGTTCATCCTCTTGCGCTGCGCCGTAAGCCCCATTGCGCTGATGTTAAACCCTGAAAAAAGTTTATCTAATTTCATGTTTGTGTGCCCTTAATACTGTCCTGAATATCCCTGAAGGTATCGGTCAAAAGGCGCGCCGCAAATTTGAACCGGATCTGGTTTTTAGCGAGGTTTGCCATTTCGCTGTCGATGTCGACATTGTTGAGGCCGCTTGCAAGAGGATCGCCGCTGAGCGAATTCTCCGTCGGCGCATCGATGATCTGAGGGTCGGCATTAGCAACATTGGCGGGTGTTCCTGAAAGATGCCCTTCATTCGTCACTGCCTGGTTCGTTCCTCCCCGCTGGAGCGACCCGGCCATCTGGTCTTCGAACGTGACGCTTTTGGCGCGATATCCTACCGTGGTGATGTTGGCAATGTTTGAAGCGATTACTTTCTGACGAAGGGTGTAGACATCCAGGGCTTTTCCAAGAAGCGGGACTTTGGTCGTGTCGAAAAGTTTCACTGCACATCCTTAAAAAATTGAGGAGATGGACTGTTCTTGCTCAGAAATCAGATTCCTAGGCTGTCATACCAGCCTTCATACCGGGTCGTGTTGCCCCGCCGTACATGATGCTTGCCGGAAAAAAGAGTCACAACGGCAATGAGAGCGGTAACTACGCTGATGAACAGCCCGAATCCCTTCCTGTAACTTCCTGTCGAAACCATGTCTTTATCCTCCGCTCGGTTCAACTCAATTTTCTATATTAGTCGGCAAGAAGAATGCCAAAGTGGGATAGGGGCGGTTCTTTAGCATTTAGGGGTGTTCTATCTTTTGGACGGGAGGCGATCGAAGACGGTGATGGTTAATATGAGGCAGGTGTCAACTAATCACCATCATACTCAAGTTTGATCTCTGCATGCTTGCCGCAGGTGCAAACGACCTCGATACTCTCGATAAATTCACCGTTGCGGTGGAGAATGATCCCGGGCTGGCCAGATTCGGTGGCTTCAACCTCAATTTTCACGGCTCCGTTTGAGTCTACAGCGTCGGCTTTGAGGACATTGCCCTTCCCCCCTCTTTTCGCGACGCGGACATTCTGAAAGGAGGCAAAATCGACAAACGAAGAAGGTCTTTGCTCTTGACTTTTTCTCATCAATCAGCTCCCTGCACAACCTTGACAATCGTATCGGCCATTGAGTCAAGAGGCACAACCATGTTTGCAACTCCCTCGTCGATGGCAGCCTTCGGCATTCCGTAAACAACGCACGATTCCTGATCCTGCGCGATGACATAGCCCCGTTTTTTTCGTATCAACTTCAGCCCTTCAAGACCATCCTTCCCCATGCCGGTCATGATGACTCCCAGTAAAGGGCTGTCGATAGTTTCGGCTGCAGAAGTCATCATAATATCGGCGGAAGGATGGTACAGAACATTTTTCGGTTCGTCGGAGATCCTTATCCGGACAGCTCTAGCCGATCGCGCAAAGGTCATGTGCCTTCCCCCCGGGGCGATGTAAACAACTCCGGGCTCCAGAGGATCGCCGTCAGCGGCCTCTTTCACGTGAACCCGGCTCAAACCGTTCAGCCTCTCCGCAAGCGAAAACGTAAAACGGGGGGGCATGTGCTGCACAACGGCGATACCCAGGGGAAAGTTCTCCGGAAGCTTCGGAATTGTCTCAAGGAGGGCGAACGGCCCTCCCGTTGAAATTCCAAGCACGACGGCTTTGAATTCTCTATTCTCCGGGGGAGCATAGACGGACGGCCGCACCGAAGGCCTTTTTGCTGCCGGTGCCTGGATATGCTGGCCCACAGCTCTGATTCGCTGCAGGCGAAAGATGATGGAACGGCTGCGGACAATTTCTTTGACCTTTGAAATCAGGTCGTCCTTAATTTTGACGATATCCAAAGAGACATATGAGAGCTCTTTCGAGATGAAATCGACAGCTCCAAGGGCAAGCGCATCGAGGGTCGCCTGAGCTCCTTCGGTCGTCAACGAGCTGACCATCAGAACAGGGAGGGGCATCTCCTTCATGATGGCCGCCAGCGCTTCAAGGCCGGTCATTACCGGCATTTCGATGTCCATCGTGACGATATCCGGCTTGAACTCCCTGATCTTTTCGATCCCTTCCTTCCCATCGCGTGCGGTTGCCACCACCTTTATGCCCGGGTCGGATTCCAGAAGCATCGAAAGAGATTTCCTCATAAAGGCAGAATCGTCGACAACGATGACTCTAATGATTCCGCTCATAGGGTCACCCGCGCTTCCGCATGCATCGCTCTGGGCTGTTCCGAACAAAGCTTCATCAACTCTCCGATATCGATGATCATGATCACCCTGCCATCCCCCAGGATCGTGGACCCCGCAATTCCCCGCACATTCCCGAGGTACTCACCGATCGTCTTGATCACCACTTCCTTTTGACCGAGGAGCGAGTCGACGACAATCCCAAGGTTCTTCTCCCCCACGCCGACGACAACGATGTACATCCATTCCGCGCATCCCTGGTCGCTGCCGGATCCAAGGACGCGTGAAAGATGAGCCAGGGGAAGGACCGAATCGCGAAGCCGGATGACCTCGCTGCCGCTGATGGTTGCTATTTCCTTTTTATTCACCCGGACGACTTCCCGCACCGAATCGAGCGGTATGCTGAAGATCTCTTTCTTCGCTTCCACAAGAAGGGCTTGAATGATCGCCAGCGTCAGCGGGAGCTTGATGATGATCTTGGTTCCGACGTTCAGCTCGGATTGAATCTGGATATTCCCTTTCAACTTTTCGACGTTCGTCCGCACAACGTCCATTCCGACGCCGCGTCCGGAGACATTCGTTACCTTTTGAGCCGTGCTGAAGCCCGGGGCAAAGATAAGGTTGAATGCCTCGGCCTGCGTCATCTCCCGCGCCTGGGTTTCTGTGATCATTCCTTTTTCCACTGCTTTTGCTTTCAGCGTTTCGGGGTCCATGCCGTGGCCGTCATCATGAATCGAGATGACCATATGGTTCCCTTCCTGCTCAGCCCTCACAGTGATCGTCCCTTTTGACACCTTTCCGGCGCGCGCTCTCTCTGATGGAACCTCGATCCCGTGATCCGCCGAATTGCGGAGCAAATGGATCAGCGGGTCGTTCAATTCCTCAATGAGCGATTTATCAAGCTCAGTTTCTTCCCCTTCCAGCTTAAGCTCGATCTCTTTCCCCGTTTCTTTCGATAATTCCCTCACCAAGCGGGGGAGCTTGTTGAACACTTTTGCGATGGGGACCATGCGCGTCTTCATGACGGCCATCTGTAGTTCGGTGGTGATGAAATCGATATGCGCGTTGGTTTCGCCGAGTTCATGCATCAACGACTCCCCCTCGTACTCTTCGTTCAACTGATGCGCGACCTGGGACAAGCGGTTCCGGCCAAGCACCAATTCGCCAACCAGATTCATGAGTGCATCAAGGCGCGCAACGTCGACTCGGATCGTCGAATCCCCCGATTTTGCCTGCATCGACGATGCGGCGATTTGAGCGGAACCTAATTCATGAGTCGATTTCTCTTCATGCTCGCTTGCCGCAGCAGTTTCTGCTTGTTGCTGTTCGCCCCCCGGAATCCGGGTGTCCGCCGATGCCGGTTGCGTCCCTCTCTCCCGCCCGGCGGATATGCCCTCGTCCCTGTTAGCGCTGATTGCATCGAGCCTGAGCATCACGCCGGCAAGATCAAGCGGATCGTTGATGTGGTTCTCTATTCGATGCATTAATTCCTTGAGGAGGTCGTACGCTTCGAACATCACATCCATTTTCTCTGAAGATACCTTGAGCTCTCCTTTGCGAATTTTATTAAGAACATCCTCGAATGAATGGGCCAGCGCGGTTGTTTGTTCGAATCCGAGAAAGGAGGATGTTCCCTTCAGCGTGTGAACCGCCCGGAAGATGACATTGTGCAGTTCTGAATCAGCCGGATTCTTTTCGAGTTCGAGCAGATTCTGCCCGAGTTTTTCAAGGATCTCATTCGATTCAACGATAAAACTCTCGAGAATCTCGGCCATTTCGCCGTCGAATGCGTGAGATGCCTGATTTCCTTCAGAGGATGATTTTTCAGTTGCCATATGAGCGCGTTCCAGTAGATTTGTTCATCGCGTCGGGCGGATTCTTTTTCGGCCGCAGCCGCGATGAGACCGTTTATTTCTTTTCTGAAAATTGTTTCACGATTTCGTCCGCGATATCCTGGCGCTCATCCGTCGGCGAGTACCGGGCATCGACATCGAAGACAGGTGCCGCGGGCAGTTCCTCGGCATTATCGTGAACGATGTCGCTTGTATCTCCATGCTCAAAGCGGCTCAGCGCATGGACAAGTTGGGCTTCGACCGATTCAATGGTATGAGCGACACTGGATATCTGCTGGCTCGCGATGTCCTGAACCTGCAATGCCATGGCAATATTCATCGAATCTTCCTTCGTTCTTCGCAGAACATTCTCTATTGCTGGAAGAGCTTCACTTCCATCGATCCTGCTGACGATCTCATTCACAATCACTGTGACGAGTTCGGTCGACGAGTACGCCCCGGCTTCTGCGTTCCCATTGGTCAGCCCGTCTGCGATCCTCTTCGATGAAATCTTGAAGCCCTGAATGATTTCCTTCAGCTGCGTGACCTGAGCTTCAGCCTCCGAGATTCTCGAGGTCATCGCCTCGAGCACATTGAGAATTTCAACTGCGGCGTCCTCGGTTTCCTGGTTCACCTTTGAAAGCTGTTTGGTTGCCTTGGGAATCCGATGAGAGCTCTCCTCGATGGAGTTCCTGACGTTCTCGAGCAGCGGAACGATCTCATGCAACAAATGAATAAAGTCCTTGAGCGACGCCCCGCCGTTGTCTCTCTGAACTTGTTCCTCGGGGTTCACCGGTGACGCGAAAAATGGGCTATCCATGGAAGTGGCTCCAATGTTATCCTTAAGAGAGTGCGCCGTTGAAAGCCGGCGGCACGGTACAGTGTGGTTACGCAGATTTCAATTCTGCCGTTTTCATGACCTGGTCGATCTTTTCCTTCAAGCCCTGAGGCGTAAAGGGCTTCACGATATAATTATTGACACGAGCCTTCATGGCCTCGATGACATCGTCCTTATTGCCCCGTGTGGTGATCATCAGGATCGGAATGCTTTCGAACTGAGGATTCGATCTGAGCCATTTCGCAAGCTCGAGGCCGTTCATTTCGGGCATGTTCCAATCGGTAATGACAAACTGGGCCCCCTCGCTGAGAATTTTGGCGACGGCGTCTTTTCCATCCCCTGCTTCTATCACGTCGTCGAAACCCTGAGTCTTCAACGCATTGACGACAATGCGCCTCATTGTGAGCGAATCATCTACAACAAGAAACTTTCCCATGCGTCCTTTCCTTTTCCGTTCTTTGTGGTTCCTGTGTTTGCCGAACCTTTGCGACGTTCATTGACGTCAATCGGTCCAGCTCAGATATTTCGAAACTTCGTACTGGACCTTTTCAAGGCTAAACGGCTTGACGACGTATGAATTGACGCCGAGCTTCACTCCTTCTTCCCGCGTCTCCCGGTCCTTCAACGACGTGAGAATAATGACGGGGAGATCTTTGAATTCAGGGTTTTCGCGGAGCGCCCTGATAAATTCAAGCCCGTCCATCGTCGGCATATTCAGGTCGGTGATGACGAGGCTGAATTTCTGCTTGGAGATCTTTTCAAGGGCATCCATCCCGTCGCAGGCCGTGGTAACGGTGAATCCCTGCATGCTGAGGGAGACCGAGACAAACTTCCTTACGGTGGCGGAATCGTCGACGACAAGTACTTCCTTACCCATAGGGAATTCACTCCTTTTGATACGCTACTGTTTTCGGAAAATTCATGACTTTGAATGCTGAGGATATCCCGTGCAGCGATTCGGCATACCCGATAAACAGCGACCCGCCGGGATTGAGGTTGTCGTACAGGTCGGACACAACCTGGATTTTCGATTGCTGGTCGAAGTAGATGAGCACGTTGGCGCAGAAGATTATATCGAACCGTCCCACGCCCCGCATCTTTGGACGGTCATAAAGATTCAAATGATAGAACCGGGCAAGCCGTTTCGCCTCCGAAGCAAGATGGAAACGTCCGTCCACGGCGTCAAAATACTTTTCGAGAAACAGCTTTGGGGTATTGCGCACCGAATACTCGCGGTAGATTGCCGCCCGCGCGGTGTCGAGCACCGAAGGACTGATATCAGTGCCGACGATTTCAATGTCCAACGACGGAAATTTCGGCCGGAGCCGTTCGAGGTAGATCATAGCGATGGTATAAGCCTCTTCACCGGACGAACATGCAGCGCTCCACACCCGCAGCGCTGTCTTACCGCCTCCTTTGGCAGCGATGAATTTGGGGACCAGGATGCGCTCGAACGCTTCGAATTGGGGCTCATTCCGGAAGAAAAAAGTCTCGTTGATCGTCACGGCGTCATAAAGAAACTTCATTTCAGCGCTTCTGTCGGTGCCGCACCGAACCATCCGGAGATACTTGTCGAAATCATCGATATCGAGCATCTGAAGCCTCTTGCCGAGCCTTCCTTCAAGCAGGTATTTTTTGTTGTCTTGAAAATAAATTCCGGTGTTCTGATAGATGAAATCCCGCATCGTCCGGAACATCTCGTCGGTCATCTTCGGCGCGGCCGGAACGCCCGGCAATTGCATTGTTGTCATCAAAGGTGCAGTCACAACAATCTCCTAACGGTGGTCAATTGGACTTGAGGCTGCGGACGCTAAACGGGGATTATTCTCTCTTGATGCTAACGTCGCCGCCGCCACCCCGCGGACAATTTCGTCGTCGTCGCCGAGAAAGCGGACGATGAAGTCGGAAATACCCCGGTTTTCGAGCGAAGCGACAAGTTCGATGACATGAATCCGCAGCCACGGGTCTGGCTCTTCGGTGACCTTGGAGAGATATTCGAATGCCCGGTCGCCGTCGAGACGGAACATCGTATCGATGACAGCGCCGCGGGTCTCTTCATTCCCATCCTTCCACGCGGTCGTAACGAAATCAAACGCACGCTGCAACTGGTCCAGCTGCTGGTCGAGTAATTGAGGAGACAGGCTGTGGTAGTCGACGCCTGCCGAGACCCTGCCGATCAGCGTGATGATTTCCTTCACAGGGACGATCCTGCCGCGGCGCGCAAGCTCTACAATGGCGCCAAAGGTTTCATTCCGCCGGAGAAGGATAGGGATAACAAGGTCATCGAGCTCCTCCGACAACCCGACAACGCCGGCAAGCGCCATGGTCACTTCCACGCCATCCATGTCGGCCAATGCCATCGCCGCGCTCATCTTCACCGCGATGTTGTCGTATTCAAGCGCGTGTACCAGATCGCCTTGAAGTTCCTCGAGCTCGCCGAATGGATGCCGGTACCGCTCGAGAATCCTCACCATCGCATGCACCAGAACATACCGGACGCTCCCTTTAACACTTGGCAAGCTCTTCCGGAGGATCGGAAGCGCGTCTTCGGACCCGATGAGGGCAATGGAATCGGCAACCGCATAGAGAACAAGGGGGTCAATATCCTGCCGGCTGACCATCGCTGAAAAATACTTCAGCAGGAATTCGCTCGCTTCGTCACCGCCGATTTTCCCGAGCGCTTCGGCGATCGTCGTCTTGGCAAAATCGTGCAGCTTAAAAATTCTCACAAGGTGGGGAACGGCACGCGTGCTGCGGATATTCCCGAGGGCTTCGGCGGCCGAGACGACGACATTTTCGTCGGCATCATCAAGCAACGGCAGAATATGGTCGACGGTCTGCTCGTTCCCGATGAGGCCGAGGATATCAACAGCGAATTTTCGCACATCCTGGTTGACATCGTACAGGTACGGGAGAAGAGCGCCGACAGAAGAACTTTTCAATTTAAGCAGCAATTCTGCTGCAAGATTTCGCGTTACAATATTCTCATCGGCAATATATTCGACGGCGGCGTGCGCAACGTTCTCGCTACCGATTATCGATAGAGAGCGTAGCGCAGAATCGCGAACTCCTTTATTTTCATCGCGCAACGCGGCGGCCAGCGCAGCGATCGGAGTGAACCCTTTCGTTTCCGCAAGTTCTTCAGCAGCCCGCCTTCGGAGCGACGGATCCTCGGCGGAGAGGAGTGCAGCGAGTTTCTCACGTAATTCATTTTTCATTGTGGATCAGAAGAATTGACATGTAAGAACACTTTCGAATCAGGAAACAGTGGCCGATTGCTCCTCAATTTTCCCATTTTTCTCGGTAAACATAACTTCCCTAAGCGCATTCTGAACGAGCTTTTTTGTACCGTTGATTTCCAGAAGAACGTTGACGTAGACCGTCCCGCGGGCGACAACGCGCGCCGACTCGGCCGCTTGCAACGCTCCTTCAACCTCCGTTTTTTCCTGTTGAAGATTTACGAGCGCAGACGGAAATTCGGATTGAAGTCCTTGCAGCTTCGTGAGAAGGGCATTTTGTTCTGCGCTCAAAGGAGCATCTAACTGCATGCGGATGAGCTTGAAGAGACATTCTTTCACTTCGCCCGCTTGCTTATGAATTTGTGCGACACTGTTGTTGATGGAATTGCATTTTTCCAAAAGCTCTCCCCGCCTTCCGACGCGGACAATCGCCTGCGTGTCATCGCCGTTCCCCAGGTCGTAGACTTCGACCCCGTTTCCTGCGCGAAGAACGCAGCCCACAAATCGCGCTTTCGGCGAAGCGATCACGTCGCCGGCGTTAATTTTAGCGCAGACCGCCTCGCGCTCTATGGTGACGTTTTTGCCGCTGAAGACGGTCTGGTTAAGAACATGCCGTATCGTGACACTCCCCTCCGCCGTGATCGATCCTTTGCCGTAGCCGAGGAAACCACTCTTCACGATCACGTTTCCCCCCGCCATGATCGTGGCATCACCAACATTTCCGCGAACCTCAATGTCTTTCTTAACTTTGAGCGTGAAATCACTCTTCACGTCACCAGTGACAATGAGCGATCCGATGAAATCGATGTCGCCAGTCGAAAAATCAACGTCCCCCCGTATTGTCAGGACAGGCTGCACTTCGATGGTCCCGTCCGACTTCACGAGGAAATGGCCATCTTCCGTGGCCGTCAAGACGTCCGGTTGGTTCGGATCGGAGGCGATACACGTCCCTCGGAATACTCTGGCCTTCTTCCCCGGCTTGGGCAGAATGGGAAACCCCCGGACTGACATCCCCGGAGTTCCGTCTTCGGGGGGATGGATGACCACAAGCCTCTCCCCTTTTTTTACATTATGGATCCGGTGGAGATTATGCATATCGACCACTCCCCCTTTTTCCTCCAGCAGTTCGGGAGTCTGAACGTCGATCAAACATTCAACCCAGCCGTCTTTTCCTACCACGGGTTCAATCCCTTCGGCGATGAGCACCGGCGTACGTTGTGCGGCGGACAATGTGACTGCCGAACACAATCCTTCTTTCAAACCGAACACGATTCCCCTCTCCCCAAAGAATTTGACAAGCTCTTCCTCGGCGGCGACGTGATTTTCTGACAGTTCATCATTTGTCACATACGCCCGGGTACCGTCATCGGAGACTGAAATTTTGAGATGTTCGTGCACCGTTCCGCCGCGATAGTAATGGATTCCTCGGCTCAACCCTGCAATGAACGCCTCGTTGCAGAGGAACTCTTCTTCATCCGTACTATGACAAGTACTGTGCCAGCGGATTTCATCGATTTTCAGCGCGTTTACCTTCTGTTGGAATCTGTATTCGAAATGAGATGGCTGAAATCGTGCAGCTGAGTATATTGGTGCAGAGGAGGCTTCAGATCTTAAGCGCGGCGGTGGGACAAATTCTTTTTGTGGTCGGTGATGATTTCTCCATCCCTCATCAGCAGCGAAAGGTCCATTTCAATACGCTCCGCTCTTCCCCAGTCGCTCCAGTATACGCCTCGGGCCGGGAGAACGACAAGGTCGGCAACCTCCGGCGCGAGGATCTCGGCGCTAAAATTGACGGGTTCAATCGACGAAAAAATCCGACTGATCAGTTCGTTTTCGCATGCGAATCCGAGACCATCAGCAAGGGGCATGAACGATTCAAAGAATCGGGGGGTAATTCGCTTAATTTTTTCGAGCAACCCCGTCACCGTACCGATGATGACCATGGTGTTCCAGAATGATCGGGCTTTTGCCAGCACACAGGCTCTTTCGAAAGAGGGCTTTTCCCAGAACCGGCTAATGCGGTACAGCTCTATTCCTTCGGCGGAAGAAACTGCATCGGAAACCTGAATCCAGCCGTAATCCGTTTCAGGATACTGCGCTTCGGCGCCAAGCAAGACAATATCGCCCTCATGCTGCCGGATATGTCGAACGGCAGAATCGACGTGGACCATGAACTGCGAGTCTTCGCGGACGAAATGATCTGCCGGAAAAATCGCCGCCACTGCATTCGGATCACGCTCATAAATATGCAACAGGCCGAGAAGAATAGCCGGCCCGGTCTCTTTGTTCAGAGGCTGCTCGATGACGTTCGCATCGGGGACATCCTCGAGCTGACCCAAAGCGTACATTCTCTGACTGCTGCGGACCGTCACGAAAAGCCGATCCCGCTCGATACGGCTCCTGACACGCGCAATGGTAGTTGTCAGCATCGAGCGCGTGCCGCGAAAAGCGCAAAACTGTTTGGGCAGCTCGGAATTAAACCGGAGCCGGACGAACTCCCTCAACCTCTTTCCATCTCCACCCGCGAGTATCAGGCCCCAGACATTATCTGTGGGGGGTGTCATCATGTCGGCTTAGTGCGCTGCGATCAAACTCCCTTCCCCCTCAACGCTTCTCTTGTCGCTCAATATCATTGTCTGACCTTTTTGGATGTCTCGATTGAACCTCGGCGAGCCACAAGCTCGATGCCGTCGTCTCCCCGGTCATCTCGTCTTTGAATGTTATGGAGCGGATGACCGATGATCGACGAGAGATCCGTTTGCCCGAACAGCGAGTAAAGATTTTTCCTGCGACGGAGTTTGAACAGCGTCTTCAATCCTGGTTTTTTTGTTGCCGGAATCATCAGCAATCGTGAAGTTCTCGACAAGATGCCTGAGTGCATCGGTAAGCCGGCTGAGATCTCCTGCTGCATGTGCAATTTGCCGTGTGCCGATCGCCGACTCATTGGTGACGGTATTGATCTCTTCTACATTCTTTGAAATCTGCTCACTCGCACTCGATTGCTCCTCGCTCGCAGCCGCAATCTGAGAAATCATGTCCGTCACCTTTTGAGAGATCTCGACGATGTCCCGAAGTGAAGCCCCTGCTTTATCCGCGCGTTCAATACCTTCACTGACTTGTCTCGTCCCCTCCTCCATCGAAAGGACGGCACCTTTCGTTTCGCTCTGGATTTTCTTTATCATCGCGGCGATTTCCTTCGTCGCTTTTGTCGTCCGTTCTGCAAGCCTTCTCACCTCGTCTGCAACAACGGCAAACCCCCGTCCCTGTTCCCCTGCCCTGGCTGCTTCAATGGCGGCATTCAACGCCAAGAGATTCGTTTGATCGGCTATATCATCGATGACCCCGATGATCTCGCCGATCTGGTCGCCTGATTTTCCGAGTGTCCTGACTGTCTCCGCCGATTTGTTGACGACGCCGGCAATCCTTTTCATGCCGGCAACGGTCTCTTCGACAACAACGCCCCCCTGTTCTGCAGAGACCTTGGCCCGTTTAGCCGTTTCGGCCGCAGCGCTCGCGTTCTTCGAATTTCCAATGATGGTCTTTGTCATCTCTTCAACAGCCGATGCTACTTCCGACGACCGTTCCGCCTGGCGGCGCATCCCCTCGTCCATGCTCCCCGAATCAGCGGTAATGTGCTCAACTTGCTTCGAGATTTCGACGGTCATCCCGCGGATCTGCTCCACCGTCCCGCGCAATCCGGCGACAAGATGGTTGAGACTGTTGACAAGATGCCCTATTTCATCATTCGTTTTCTGTTCCAATTGAATCGTAAGGTCCCCGGTCGAGACCAACTCGATCCCGGAGAGGAGAGGCTGCAAGATTCTCATGATAAGACTCACGACAAGAACGCCCGTCAGCGAGAAAACAATACAGATCACGAGAGACCAGAAGACGGAATTCCGGGTATCGGAGCGGAGATTTTCAAGAGTGATCCCCGCCTGGACAGACCCGATCGCGGTCGAATCCCCCTGCCGGGCGAATACCGAACTTCTGAAGAGCGCGATGGCATTACCTGATCCGTCCGAAGTGTCGACCTCCGACGGTTCCTGCCGTTCAAGTTTTCCGGGAACTCCGGTGTCGATCCCGCGCCGCACGATGAGCCGGGAGTTTTGGTCGAAGAATGAAACGGACCGCACTTCTTTGTCCATGAACGCCGACTCCATGATCGACGTCAATTGGGTGGAGTCTGCCATGAGAACTCCGAGCCTGCCGTTGGAGGCGAGGCTTGTCACAACGGAGGAACCGTGTTTATGAAATTGGTCATTCCTCGAGGACCCGACGAGCAGGCTGAGGAGAATACTGAGCGTCACTGTCTGGAATACGACCACGCCCAGAATTGCGATTAGTAGCTGTGTTCGAAGTTTCACAGTTGCGCCTTTGCAATATTATCGGGATACGAATGTTACGCTTTCGCTTTGCTCGGCAGGGACGCGAGCGCCGAGCAACGTCGCAATTTTCTGATTCACGTACACAGTGAGTTTTCCACTCTCCATCTGAACGCTGCAAAGCGCGCCGGACGGGAGGAGGTCAGGATTCGGGATATACAAGGCTATTTTATCCAGAAGGGTTGTGGAACGAAGATACTCAAAGCCAATCCCCATCATCATATCGTCGCTACCTTTCGGAACCCACAGAACTTGGATCTTTTTTTCATTTAACAACCTTTTATAGATATCGGATATTTCACGGGGATTCTGCGGGAGACCGACAACGATTTGCATCCCCTGAGCAAGTCCGGCCCGCGTGATATCTTGAACATCCTTCTCGGACAATGTTGCTCCCATAACGCCGATGATCTTCACGTCCGGCTGCAAGATCTTGATCACGGCAATTTGCTGCCCGTATGACGGTTTTGACTGAGCTTCGATATGGTGAGCGCCGCTGAGGATCAGGCCAAACAACATGAGAGTGATCGTCGGATTCTTATGAACGTGCTTTCTTTTCATAGCATTGTATTCTGTTCTAATAGATGATGAGTGCAAAAAGAACTGGAGCTGGCGAGAGGACCACGCCCTTCCTCCGAAAGCCTATTCAAGAATCTCCGCAAGAGGCCGAGCTATGCGGTTTCTTCCACAGCATGCAATTCCTCTTTGAGAAGAACTTTTTCCAGGTCGAGCAAAATCAGCAGTCTGTCCTCCAGCTTTCCGACGGCTGTGATATAATCTGTTTCTATCCCCGCGACGATGGGGGGCGGCGGTTCCGTCACGCTTTTGGGAATACGGAGAACTTCGCTGACGGCATCGACAACAAACCCGACGACTTTTCCCTCCAATTCCACCACGACAATGCGCGTGTTCTTGTCTTTTTCCCGGCGCTCCATGCCGAACCGGCGGCGTAAGTCGATAATGGGGATCACCTTGCCGCGAAGATTGATCACGCCGTCGACGTACTCCGGAGCATTGGGGACTCTTGTGACCTCAAGCATTCTGTTTATTTCCTGGACCTTGAGGATATCGACGCCGAATTCCTCTTCGCCGATCTTGAAGCTTACAAGTTGAAGCAGTTCGTCGCCGGCCCCGCTGTTCTGCGCTTTGTTTCTGATATCGATCGTGTCCGTCATAATACTTCCTTAGTAAAGAGTTTTAATGTCCATTGTGCACCAGCTTCCCGTTATGACGGACGGCCAGGTTTGATTTGACATGCGGTTTCTCGACGCTCGCGGTGACGTTCTGTGGTGGGCTCACTGCCTTTTTCCCGGTAAGTCTGAATTTACCAAGCATCTGTTGTAGATTTTCCGTCAAACGATTCAGGTCTTCGGCCGCACGCGCGATCTGCTGAACGCCGGAAGCAGTCTGATTTGTGACAGTGCTGATCCCTTCGACATTTTTCGAAATTTGTTCGCTAGCGCTCGATTGTTGCTCGCTTGCAGCGGCGATCTGTGAAACCATGTCGGTCACCATTTGAGAGACCCTGACTATTTCGTTGAGCGATATTCCGGCTTTATCGGCAAGTTTGATCCCTTCGCCCACCTGCTGTGTCCCTTCGGTCATTGAAGCGACCGCGCCCCCAGTCTCTGACTGAATCGCCTTTATCATCCCTGCAATTTCTTTGGTGGCCTTTGTGGTCCGTTCCGCGAGTTTCCGAACTTCGTCGGCTACGACCGCAAATCCCCTCCCTTGCTCACCCGCACGGGCAGCTTCAATGGCCGCATTCAGCGCCAATAAGTTTGTCTGATCGGCGATATCGTCGATCACCCCGATAATTTCCCCTATTTGATCGCTCGATCTGCCCAGCGCTCTGACCGTCTCGCTGGATTTGTTGACCACTTCCGCGATACGCTTCATCCCGATAATTGTCTCTTGCACTACGGTTCCGCCAAGTTCAGCGGCATCCTTCGCCTGCTTTGCCGTGTCGGCGGTGGTTCCGGCATTCTTCGAGTTCTCCACAATCGTCTTTGTCATCTCCTCGACTGCACTCGCAACTTCGCTGGCTTGTGAGGTCTGCTCTTCGGCCCCCGCCGCCATCTCTTCAGTGCTGCTGTTGATCTGGCTCGTGGCACTCGCAATGGAGGCCGAGGCTTCCGTGAGACTCGTCAATATTTCTCTCAAATTGAGAGCCATGCGCGCAAAGGCGCCGGTCAGAACTCCAATTTCGTCGCTGGTGCGCTGAACGACATCGATGGTCAAATTGCCCTGAGAGATCTCCTCCGCATTTTCCACCAGCTCTGCGAGGCCCCGTTTTATGTAACGGGCAATAAGCAATCCAAGAAAGACTGCTAGCGATAAACCCACAATAAGGGAGCTAAGCACGATAATGGTAGCCTTCGATGTTGCATCATTATTTGCCTGGACTGCGGCCCCGGCACTTTGACGCTTGAGTTCAACCAGCTTCTCGATATCCGCCTCAATCGCATGAGCGGCATCGCGCGCATCGCCGACAAGAAACAGCGTTTTCGCTTCCTGCTTTTTCCCCGCCACTGCTAATGCGACAATTTTTTCCTGAAGAGGAAGAAAGATATTTCGAGCCTGGTCGTATTTTGCCATCGTCTCTTTCATCTCTTCGCTTGAAAGGCTTTTCCTGAATGAGGCGCCCAGAGAATCCATTTCTTTTGTCAGAGCGACCACAACATGCTGATCATGCTCGACCTCCCCGTCTTCGGTGACGAACATCAGGAACGCCAGATTTGCACGCACTCGCTGAAAGTCCTTTGCGATCCGTCCGATCTCTCCGACCGGCACTGTTTCATTCTGATAGAGCGATTCGGCGGAATCGTTCACGGCGTAGATTCCTCGTAATCCTGAATACGCGATGATGCACGCTACAACCGAGGCCACAGAAAATCCCAAGAGCAGTTTCGTCGATATTTTCAGATTATGGAACCATGCCATCGAAAGACACTCCAGATTCGTTAAGAATATTGTGATATATCATGAGCAGCACTTGCTTTCATCGGGGCTCCACCGCAGCAGCAGCTCCGCAAGAAGCCATTTCAAACGCTGAGGGAGCCGAGAAGAGAAACAATCGGCCGAACAGGAATCATCACTGGGCCCAAACTTCCCGTCCACGAGGCTCGCTCCGCAGAAGACGTCGGTGCTTGCACACTTGGCCTATGCTGCAGTTTTCATTACGGGCATGTGTGCGTCATCGGGCGATCCTTCGAAGAAATATTCGTCCTCTTCACTGTCGCCTTCAACGAAGAAATAACGGCAGTCATGGTAATGAGCCGTCCCTTCGTCTGTCCATAGATGCCCGCATTCAGGACATTGCTCGCGGCCGTCCACCGTCAGCACAAATTCCGAAACCACCTCTTCAGATTGCATCGTAACCTCCTTGTAATATGTCGTCGGACAACATGAGTTGAGTGCTCGTCATTCATCAGTGCGGGAAGAAACTTTGAATTTTCTTGCCTCTATTCCCAACGTCGTAAAGCATTCTTCTTTCGCATGCGTGAAAATCAATAAGCCTGCGAGATTCTCTCCTGCGCGAAGCCTCTTCTTGTTCCACTGGTATCCGTTCAATCGGATCTCACTATCATCCAGAAAAGCGTCCTTCGTGGACCATTTTTTGCCGCACATCGTGCACTGTTTGAACACCCCGGCGCTTGATGACCGGTCAACTGTCTTCTTGCTTGTTCTCATTGTCCATTAGCCGCGAATCATGATTCTTTTGTCGCTGCAATGCAAGAATTCAAAGCGCGTGCCAGCTGGGAATAATGGGCCGAAAGTGAAATACTTACGAAATCCTTAGAGTTTTTAGCGATATCGAAGAGGGGAAATGGAATAAAGGGGGGGGCAGGCTGGCGGTTATTAGCCACATGTCCAATAGTGCAACGAAAAAAACCTGCAAATCGCGAAGAGAGGATTGTTATGCTGCTTTGACTCCTTACCGGAAAAAAATCCAGCGTAGAGAATTACATCCCGCTGTCCAAGACTTCTCTGATCTTCAGCAGAACGTCTGCAGGCTTATAGGGCTTCTCGATGACATCATGAATTCCGAGCGCCATCAATTCGGATCTTTTCTCCGGCTCGATCAAGCCGGTCAGTAGAATAAACGGTACCGACGGGCTGATCGCTCTCACGCGGCGATAGACCTCTTCTCCGTTGATTTTAGGCAGGCCGAAGTCGGACAACACGAGAGCGATGTCGCCGAGATGGGCTGAATACTGCTCAACGCCTTCGACTCCGTTCACGGCGGTGATGACTGTATACCCTTTATCCTGCAGGAATTCCACAGACATGTCGCGAATATTTTCGTCATCGTCAATGAACAGGATCGTTTCATTCCCTCCGGTCACATTGTCAAGCCCTTGGTCGGCCGTTGGCAACGCGAATCCGGGGCCGTCCATTCCAGGCAAAAATATTCTGAATTCCGAGCCGACGCCGACACACGAATCTACCTCGATCAACCCGCGATGGCTTTCGATGATCGCATGCGCCACGGAGAGCCCGAGGCCGGTCCCCTTGCCGATATCTTTCGTCGTGAAAAACGGGTCGAAGATCCGCTTCAGGACTGATTCCTCAATTCCTTCTCCCGTATCACTGACGATGAGTTCCAAGTAGCGGTGAGCTTCCGCTTCCGGGTGTCTCAAACGCAAGTCAGCTCCAAGAACCATCTTCGTTTCGAGCCGCAGCTCTCCCCCTTTCGGCATGGCATCGCGGGCATTAGAGCAGAGGTTCAAAACAACTTGGTGAATTTGGTTGGCGTCCACGTTAATGAGAGGGAGAGACGGAGCGAGGTTCAGCCGTATTTCAATGGTTTCAGGGAAGGTTTCATCAATGAGCCGGGCCAATTCTTCAAGCATCTCGTTCATGTCAGTCGTTTTGCGCTGGAGCGCCGTTTTGCGCGCCAACGTCATCAGCTGTTTGACGACCTGCGTACCCCGTTCGGCCGATTTCAGAACGCGCGAGATCCGTTGCCGGACCTTTTCGACCTGATCCGGACGTTCCTCGATAAGGCTGGCGCTCCCTACGATGGTGTTGAGAATATTATTGAAATCGTGGGCAATGCCTGACGCCAAGGTACCGATGCCCTCCATTTTTTGCGCCTGAAATAACTGCTGTTCAAGCTCGGCCCGCCGCGCTTCGGCTTTCTTCTTGTCTGTAATGTCCTCCTTGACCGCGACGAAGTGAACAATGTTCCCTTCTTTGTCTACGATCGGGGAGATCGACGCCGATTCCCAGTAGAGATCCCCATTCTTTTTCCGATTACAGAATTCCCCTTGCCACACCTCTCCGGACAAAATCGTTTTCCATAAAGCCGCGTACTCTGCCTGTGGAGTCGCACCCGTCTTTAGAATGCTTGGACGGCGTCCTACCGCTTCATCGAGATTGTATTGGGTCACCTCGGTAAACTTGGGGTTGACGTATTCGATAACGCCGTTGATGTCCGTGATGACAACGGATGCTGGGCTTTGCTCGACCGCTCTCGAGAGTGTCCTCAATCTCTCCTCTGCTTCCATCTTGTCCGTGATGTCTTGCGAGACCGAGAGGAGACAGTCTTTCCCGCCCACGCTGACAATTCTCGCTCCATAGCTGCAGAAGAATGCCGTACCGTCTTTCCGATGCAGAACAAGTTGGATATCATCGACCGTGCCATTTTCCCTCAGTACCCGCGCAATACGATCCCTATCCATTTGAGAGATCAGACCGATCTCGGTTGAGCTTTTGCCTATGACCTCATCGCGGCTGAATCCGCAGAGTCTGACCGCAGTTTCATTGACTTCCAAAAATCTCCCCTCTTCAACGGACGAAAGGCTGACCATCAGGGGGGCAGCCTGAAATATTTTTTCGAATTTTTCGTTGCTTTCACGGAGAAGCTGTTCGCTATTGATTTGTTTGGAAATATCCCGGATAACCACTATCACTCCTGCGGGATAACCTCCTGGCCCCCTGAGGAGCGATCCGCTCATCTCAGACGGGAACGACGTTCCGTCGGTTCGGCGCAGGCGATGGCGTACATTCTGGATACTCCCCTTATCAAAAACTGTTCTCACCGTCCCCATCACGTCCTCCAGATCGGCGGGCTCGACGTAGTCGAGCGAGTTGCGTCCTACGCTTTCGGCTTCGGAGTGAAATCCGAACAGATGGACCGCGGCAGGATTCATCCTCACGACGTTAAGATCATTATCAAACTGGCTGATCGCGTCCGGCGACATTTCAAAGAGGAGGCGATATCTCTCGAGCGCATCGGAAAGCTCTTGCTCTTTGCGCTTCCGTTCGTTGATGTCGAGGAGAACGGAGACACGAACCATTTTCCCTTTCAACTTCATTGTGCGTGCGTGCGAATCTACCGGGAGGGTCGATCCGTCCTTCCGCAACAGCGAGTGCTCGTATTGCCCCACATAATTGTCGCGGATATGCTTCATGACCAGGGGACGATCCTCTGGAGCAATGAATCCGCTCACGGGGAGCCCAATCATCTCTTCCAGGTCATAACCCAGCATCTCGGCAAGACGCCGGTTGCCGTTCACAAAAACGCCGTTCTCAGAGAATCCGATGCCCTCCACCGCGGCATCCGCCAGTTGGCGGAATCGTTCTTCGCTTTCTCGGAGCCTTTCTTCCGCCTGCTTCCGCTCGGTGACGTCCCTCAGCACAACAAGAACCTGCTGACGTCCGTCCAGGACATATGTCGCCAGGGAAACTTCCATATCAAACATGGACCCGTCCGCTTTCAAGCCTCTCGTGATGTACGATGTTGGCGCATCAGCCATGCCTCCACGGCTCCTGACAAATTCGTCGATTCGCGAGCGTTCTTCCGGTGCGATAACACCGAGAATGGATTGTCCGATCAACTCCTTCGGCGAAGAAACTCCGAACAACCGGATAGCGGCGGCATTGCACTCTTCCCATACGCCGTTCACGTGGACTCCGATCGCTTCGCTTGAGTTGTCAAGGATGGCGCGAAGCTTGGTTTCACTCGCCGCCAATGTTTCCAACCATCGCTTCTTATCTGTGATGTCCTGAACCCATCCGATCGTATGAATTATGGTTCCATTCTTATCCCTGACCGGCGTGATGTGTGTGTCCGACCAAACAACTGCCCCGTCTTTCCGGACATAGCGCTGCTCCAGATGGAAGAGGGGGATGCTTCCGTTTCGCAACCGATCGCTCATTGCAAGGGACGGCTCCCAATCGTCCGGGTGGAGCAGGCCCTTTGGTCCGAGGCTCCGAATCTCCGCTTCAGTGTAACCGAGAAAATCCCTGTAGCGCTGGTTGGTCAGAAAGATCTCGCGTTCCTGGCCAAGGAAGGCGATCCCGATCGGGGACTCTTCAAAGAGTTTGCGGAACCTCTCTTCACTGAGGCGAACGTTCTCATCCGCTTGTTTCCGCGCCGTGACATCTTCTGAAAGCCCCAGGATATATTTTTCTCCCGCCACCTCGATCAACTCTGCGATAACTCTGACGTCTTTTATGCTGCCGTTCTTAGTCCGAAATCGAGATTCAAAGCGATCTGCCCTTCCGTTGGTGACAAGGTTGTGGACCATGTTGGCTCTGTCCCCCTCGTCAACCCACATTTTCAGCGCCAGCGGATCGCTCCCCAACACCTCTTCGCGTTCGTACTCCAATAACGAAAGGAATTCTTGATTGACGTCGAAGAATTTTCTGTCCGCCATCCTCGTCAGGCTCATACAAATTGGGTTAGCGTTAAAGACCGTTGCGAAACGCTGTTCACTTTCTCTCAATTCCCTTTCAGCACGAAGCTTCTCGGTGACATCAATTGCCAACGCGTGAACATACTCATTCTCATCCAATGAAACGAGCTCGAGCCAGCGGAGGATGTTCCTCGTCTCTCCCGATTTGGTTCGGAAGAGGCCGCTTGCCGAATGCACCCTTCCCTCAGTGTTCAGTTTCTTCAGCAGAGCGTCGCTATTTTCATCATCGGGATAGATTCCGAGTTCAGAGGCCGTGCGGCCGATAAGTTCCTCTCGGCTGTAGCCGCTCAAACGGATGAAACTGTCGTTGGCATCGACGGTTTTTCCGTTCGAGTACGAACTCACGACGATCGGAATGGGGCTGGAGTCGAAGAGTGCCCTGTACGCCGATTGAGAGTTCGAAATTCTCTTTGCGTTATGGGCCATCAGGCTGTGCCATAACAGAGCGGTCACGGCGACGAAAAGGAAACCCTTCACCGTAGAGAGAAGAGTGATGAGACTGGGGGTTGAGACGGTCCAGAAGAGCACGCGGTCGGAAAATCCTATCCAAAGACAGGAAAAGACCACATACATCAAGGTGTACCGGAAAATAGAGTACTTGCGAAAACTGCGGTAAGAGCCGGGGCGGAACTTTATGGTGGTATCCATCTTCTTATTTCCTCATCCCAGGACCACGAGATCACTCCCCCATCAGCGCTCGGTGATTCTTCCAGCTCCTCGAGATACGTCAGAGGTTCCGTTGTAGGATATTTTAGTTACTGTGCAAGGTAGTTTGAACCATTCTGATGAATTCCGTCGGATGGAAAGGTTTTTTTATCGCCTGCAAATGCTCTTCTTCCAACAGCTGAGTAATAACTTTATCCGACGTAAATCCGGAACAGAAAAACGCCTTAACGCCGTTGTTCATTTTTTTCAGCTCCATGTAGGTTTGTCCGCCGTCCATGCGGGGCATGACAAGGTCCAGAATGACGAGAGAGATTTCGCTCCCCCGTTGTTGGTACATCTCCACGGCTTCAACGCCGTCTTTCGCGACAAGGACTTTATAGCCGTTGTCCTCGAGCAATTCCCTCCCAAGCTCCTGCATCATCTCTTCGTCATCGACGAGAAGAATAAGCTCGCCGTGTCCCTCCGATGGAACAGCATCCGACACATTCGCGGCGGGTTCAAGAGAAGGGAGGTAGACCTTGAATGTTGTCCCTTCTCTTTCTGCGCTCTCGACGAGGATTGCGCCATGATGTTCTTTCACAATATTGTAGACGATCGACAATCCCAGACCGGTCCCTTTCCCCTGCTCTTTTGTCGTGAAGAACGGGTCAAAAATCTTCTCCCGGACCGCTTCCGACATCCCGATGCCGGTGTCGGAGACCGTCACCTCGACGCATCGAACGACGTCCGGCGGAAGAAGCCGGGGATTGACCTCTTCTCCCACTGTGCACGTACGGGCTGCGATGGTCAGCGTCCCGCCGCTCGGCATGGCATCGCGGGCGTTCACTGTCAAGTTCAACAGGACTTGATACAACGATCCTCGGTCTCCTTTCAGATGGAGAAGATCCTCCCCCAGAATCTTCTTCACCGTGATGGTCCGAGGGAATGTCTCGGAACAGAGATTTGTGATCTCGCCGATGAGCGGTCCGACATCAAATTCCGAGTCTTCGCGTTTTTTCCTCCTTGAAACCGAGAGGAGGTGCGAGGACAATTCGGCCCCGCGCGTGGCGGATTTTTCGATTGTTTCGGTATATTTTGCGACCTTCACGGGGTCGTGGGCATACTTCTTCAATTGCATGACAAATCCAAGAATATTGTTGAGAATGTTGTTAAAATCGTGAGCAATCCCTCCGGCCAGCGTGCCGATGCTCTCCATCTTTTGAGACTGACGCAGCTGCTCTTCGAGCAGCCGCCGTTCCGTGTCGTCGAACATGTACCCTTTGATCTGAACCAATTCGTCGTTTTCGTCGAAGATCCCGATTTCGTTCGAAACGAGATAGATCATTTTTCCGTCTTTTCTCCGGGCCGTCTCCTCGTGGTACTCAAGCTTTCGCTTTTTACGAAGGAGATCGATGAAATTCTCCCTGTCTTCGCGGGACAAATAAAACGACTCCGCATTCGTGTTCAGGACATCTTCGACCGAATCAAAACCGTAGATACGCGCAAAGGCCGGATTGCACGAGAGAATTTTTCCTTCAACGGTGCTGATAAAGTCTCCGGTGAGGTCGTCCTCAAAAAACTGGCGATACCGCTCTTCGCTCTGACGAAGCTGCTCCTCGGCCTTTTTTCTTTGGGTGATGTCTTGATTGACTCCGTATCGGCGGATGGTCCTTCCCTGTTCGTCTTTCACGATGAAAATGCTCGCCTCAAGGTAGCCAACGCCTCCGTCGGCGTACAGCATGCGATGTTCGAGATGATGATTCGTCTGATCTTCGGGTGATTTGCTTGCTTTTGCAATTTCGCGCAGTACGAACGGCGCATCATCGGGGTGGACAAAGCGGCGGACATATTCGGACGAAGGCATCGTGTAGCCCCCTGCTTCCTCTGCGGTCGTGTGAAAAACCTCGTAGAAATGGTCGTTGAAGGTATACATATCGCGGGCGATGTCGTATTCCCACGGGGCAAGTTTTGCGATCCTCATTGCATCGGAGAGGAGCGCTTCGTTCCTGCGCAGCCTCACTTCGGCCTCCCTCCGCTCGGTGACGTCGCGCGCAATGCCGAGGAGCTCTATCAACTCTCCGTTCTGCAGATGCCTCGTGACGATAAGCTCTGCATGGGTCGCGCCGCGATCCTTTGTTGTAATGCGCAATTCAGTGACGATGTTCGGTTCCCCCTTGACAATCCTGTGCAGTCGGTCGAGCGCTTTGGGAACGTCCTCCGCCACGAGCAGCTCTTCGAACGACCTTCCGACCCACTCGGCGGTCGGCCAGCCTGTGAACGTTTCGAACGAAGGGTTCAGGGAAGTAAATATTCCGTCAGGAGTCATCGTGAATATTACATCGCGGGCAGTGTTGATGAGCGTGGTGAGCCGCGCCTCGCTTTCCCTCAATGCCCTCTCCGTCAACCTTCGCTCTCTGCGGAGCCGGGCGTCGTCGATCTCCCGTTTCACGATCTGGGCAAGCCGCGCCAGTTTGTCTTTCATCAGATAGTCGTGCGCACCGAGCCTCATAATTTCCACGGCCGTTTCTTCATCCAGCGTCCCGGAGACGACAACGAACGGGATGTCCAGTTCTGCCCGTTGGACCACCTGCAAAGCTTCGAACGCATTGAACTGAGGCATCGTGTAATCGGACAAAATCAGATCCCATTTTTCGCCAACAAGAGACGCCTCCATCTGTGAACGCGTCTCGACTCTTTTGACATCGACCGTAAAATTCGCTTTCTCGAGCTGACGCACGATGAGCGCTGCATCGTTCTCAGAATCCTCAACCATGAGTATTCGAAGTGTGTTGTCCATGAGAGACCTCAAACGATTGGTGGCGGTTCGTTGATGACAAGCCAGTATAGGCCGAGGCTCTTTACCGCATCGGCGAACTGAGAAAAATCGACGGGCTTGGTGATATAACTGTTGACTCCCAGATCGTAGCTTGTTGCGAGATCGCGCTCTTCTTTGGAAGAAGTGAGCATGACGATCGGGAGACGGTGCGTCTTCTCGGCATGCCGTAAGCGCCGAAGCACTTCGAGCCCGTCGACCTTCGGTAATTTAAGGTCTAAGAGGATCAACGCGGGCATTTCCGTTGACATGCGCTGCTTGTATTTTCTTTCACAGAAGAGATAGTCAAGGGCATCCTGGCCGTCCTCGGCGACGACCAAGGTGTTGGTGATCCTTCCTTTTTCGAACGCACGCTTTGTCAGTTCGACGTCGCTTGGATTGTCTTCCACGAGCAGAATTGTTCTTGTGTTCATGCCGGTTCCTGTAAGGTGAAGAAGAACGTCGCCCCGTTTCCAACGGCCGCTTCGGCCCAGATCTCGCCCCGGTGGCGCCGGATGATCCTCTGGACCGTCGCGAGGCCAACGCCGGTCCCCGGAAACTCAGAATTCTTATGCATCCGCTGGAAGGCGCCGAACATTTTTTGGGCATAGGCCATGTCAAATCCTACGCCGTTGTCCTTGACGTAATATACGCGCCTCCCGTCCATATCTCTTTTCCCGAATTCCACTTTCGCCTCCGAGCGGTGTCCGGTAAACTTACAGGCGTTATCAAGAAGATTGGTCATGGCGATCTCAAGAAGATGCGCATCCCCGTCCACCAGCAATCCATCTTCTATGCTGAACTCGATCGAACGCGTACGGTGAAACTCTTGTAACCGCGCGGCGACCGTCCGGACGAGGGCGGAAATATTCAACCGCGTTAAAGAAATATCGGCCCGGGTCACCTTCGATAGCTGCAGGAGGTCGTCGATGAGCGCTCCCATGCGCTGCGCCTCGTTGCGAATCCGTACGACATATTCATTTGCCTTCGCGTCGAGCGCGGGCCCATAATCCTCGGCCAAAGCGAGGCTCCATCCGTCGATGCCGCGCAGAGGGGCGCGGAGGTCGTGAGAGACGGAATACGAAAATGCCTCGAGCTCCCGGTTAGCGCTTTCCAGTTCAGAGGTCCGGTCGCGCACTCTTCGCTCGAGCTCGGCGTTAAGGCTGCGGATTTCCGCCTCGGCTTCCTTGCGATCCGTAATATCCTGTATCGTTCCAACCATAGCTGTCAGCACGCCGCTTGTGTCGAAGCTCAGTTCCCCGCGCCCCCAAACCCAGCGGACGGCTCCGTCGTTTCTCCGCACGATCCGGTATTCCTTATCGAAGGGCTTTGCCGCACGAATCACCTCGTTGGTAAAATACCGGAGCATTTCCTCTCTTTCATCGGGATGAACAATATTCAACCAACCGTTAATGGTCCTGTCATCCTTAGGTCCGATGCCGAAGATGCTGTCAAGAACGCCGGAACTTGTCCAAGAATCTTTTCGGAAATCAAATGCATACGAGCCGATGTGCCCAACGCGCTGCGATTCCTGTATCCAGTATTCTCTTTCCCGTAATTCCGCTTCAGCCCTTTTTCGTTCAGTGATATCGCGCGAGATGGTCTGATAATAGACCGTCCCCTCAATGGTGATGACACGGGCGCTCACTTCGACGGGAAACGTGGTTCCGTCTTTCTTCTGATGCATCGATTCGTACGTGGCGCCGAGAAATAAATTGAGAAACCTCAGTTGTTCTGAAAACTGGTCTGCTCGCTCGGCCGCTTCCAACGTCGCCAGGTTCGATCCGATCAGCTCTTCTCGCAGGTAGCCATAGACCTCCATCGCCTTGTTATTTGCCTCTACGATCTTGAGGTCTTTGTCGGCGAGAATGATAATGTCGTTTGCGAATCGGACGAGATACTCGAAATGCTGGACGAGTGCGCGCCGCTCTTGTTCCGCCGACAATTGGGACCGGAAAAAGCGGACCCGCTGATGTCTCCACCAGAAGCCTGCGATCGCAAGGGTCGCGAGGATGAAAAGGACGCCGACCAGCGAATCCATCAATCCTTGTTGGCGGAGAATTTCGTCGACCTCATCCCGGTCTACTTTAGCAATGAAGTACCAGGAAGTACCGGGAACTTTTTTTACGGCAGCGATGACGTTGACGCCCCGATAGTCGATTCCGGAAACGGCCCCTTCGGCGCCGTTCACCGCAAGGGCAGCGGTGAGTTCTTTTGCCGACGCGGGCTTCCTCAACTGCATCGCAGGCCCTCGCAGATGACGGAGTTCGTTAAGATAAACCACTTCGTCCCCTTCCCTGCGGATCAGCAGCGATTCTGAAGTTCGGCTTTCCGACGGCCATGACCGGACCAGCGGAAAAAGATACGCCCGGGGATCTATATGGAAGAGATATGATCCTACCGGCCGTCCACCGGCCGAATCCCCCATGAGCAAGGGGACCACAAGATCGGCAGCAGGCTGTCCCGAATTTTCTTCGAGATGGAGATCGGATAGCACGACCTCTTTCTTCGTTAAGGATTCATCAATCAGTTCATGGTCCTCCTTCCCCACCTTTTTCCCAAACATGCCGTATGACAACCGAAGCCTGCCGGTGCTGTCATAAAGGCCGGCACCTGAATAGTCATTGTGCGTACACATGATCTTCACCCACTGAAGGATCTCTCCGGCTGAGCGCTCGTCGTCGAAGAAGGCCTTCGCCTGAACGGCGAATGCGCTGTTGTGGGCAATGATAAGGCCGTCCCCTTCGCGTTCAAGACGCCATCGTACAATCTGACCGACTTTGAGGTCTGCGATCGAAGAGAGCTCCGATTGGTGTTCACGGATATTCCAAGCCTCCTGATAACGATAATAGACGAGCGCTGCAGCGACGATCCCGACGACAATGGTAAGCAGTAAAATAGTTATTGTGAGCGGGAGCGATCGGATGACTTCCCATCCCCTTTGGAAAAATCCCATAGCCGCTGCAACAATACCCGCGGACTTTTCGCCTCTGTTATTTCCGTGACGCTCCATCACCGTTTGTCGTAGTGCAAAAATTCTTCCTTCGACCTTGAAGGATGCCGCTGTAATGCCCTCTTATGCCGAATAAACCCGCTGCCCCGATTTGATCTTAAGCTGGTCCATTTTGTACCGGAGCTTCGAACGAGTGATCCCCAAGACCTTCGCCGCCTGCACCTGATTGCCGTCCGTGATCTCAAGAGTCTTGAGGATAAGATCTTTAAGCACCTCGGACATGCCGATCCCCTTCGCGGGTACTTTCAATATGAATTCACCGTTCTCAGGCCGCGCCGATCCATCCCCCTTCCCCTCGTCCCCCGAAAGAAAGGCAATTTCGTTCCTCGTGATCACGGGGGTGTCGTTGAGCAGAACGATGCGTTCGATGGCGTTTCTCAGTTCCCGCACGTTGCCTTTCCACGGAAGCCTGAGAAGTACCTCCTTGACATCGGGATCGATCTGAGGAACCTGTTTGTTGAATTTTCGTGCGAATTCCTGGACGAATGCGTAGGTCAAGGCTTCAATGTCCTCTTTTCGTTCGCGCAAGGGCGGGATCTTCACGACGGCAACATTCAACCGGTAGAAGAGGTCTCCCCGGAATCTGCCAGCCTCGACCTCGTTGGCAAGATTTCTGTTCGATGCGGCGATGACCCGGACGTCGACTGAAATTTCCCTTGTTCCTCCGAGGCGATAGAACTTCCGTTCCTCGAGAACCCTGAGGAGCTTCACCTGCATGTCAAGCGACAACTCGCCGACCTCGTCAAGCAGGATCGTTCCTCCGTTCGCCATTTCAAATTTCCCCTGCTTCATCCTTTCCGTAGCGCCGGTGAAAGCTCCTTTTTCGTAGCCGAAAAATTCGCTCTCCGCGAGGTCTTTGGGAATCGCGGCGCAGTTAAGGGCGATGAAAGGCTGGTTGCTGCGGACCGCGCTCTTCTGATGGATGAACCGCGCGAGAAGCTCCTTTCCCGTTCCGCTCTCTCCTTCGATAAGCACCGTCGTACTTTCCCCAGAGGCGAGCTTTTCCGTCACTTCGAGGACGCGCCGGAGGGCGGCGCTGCTGCCGATGATGCCGCTCCGCGACCGCTGCTTTTCAAGCTCCTCCTGCAGCATGGAAACTCGGCTTTCGAGGTGAGCGAACTCGAGATTCTTCTCGATGAGAACGATAAGGTGGTTGAGGTCGAAGGGTTTCACGACAAAGTCCGCCGCCCCTTCCTTCATCGCCTGCACCGCCAGCGAAACGTCGGAGTGTGCCGTCATCATGATCACCGGGGCCTTCCATCCGTCGAACTTGATCTGTTTAAGGATCTGGATACCGTTTGCCGCCCCGAGATAGATGTCGAGCAAAATGACATCCGGGTTGAACGAGGAGAGCTGCGCGAGGAACTCATCCCTGTTGGAGCTCACTCCAACCGAATATCCAGCATCGGCGAGAACGTTCTTCACCGAAACTGTCAACGACCTTTCATCGTCTGCGACTAAGATTCTGCCTTTATCCATTCCACGCTCCGTTGCTTGTTGGCTGTGATGGTAAAATAATGCGAACCAGTGTTCCCCCCTCGGACGGCGACTCGAGCGCGATGTCGCCGTGATGACGTCCGATGATGTACTTTGATAATGCCAGGCCGAGCCCGGTCCCTCCGGATTTTGTCGTACGGAACGGCTCGAACAGCACTGCTTTCATTTCGACCGGAATCCCGACGCCGGAATCCTGGATGGTCGTCTCGACGCAGGGCAGAGCCGCTTCTCCTGCATGCATTTCTCCAGTTTTCGTCGAGACCGATATCGCTCCGTTCGGCGGCGTTGCGTCGATCGCGTTCTGCAGAATGTTCAGCATTACCTGCTGAATCTGTTTTTGGTCCACCATCACATCGGGAACGTTTTCATCGAAGGAGGTCGTGAGGGCAATCGCTTTTTGCTGAAGCGCCAGAGAGACAAAATGCAGCGAGCGGGCGATGATGGCGTTGATCGAGTGCTGCTGGAGCGACGGCGGGGTCACCCTGGCAAGGCCGAGAGTATCTTCGATGACATGCTGGATTCGTTCTGCTCCTTCGAGCGCAGCGGCGATCGATTCAAAATCGGGGGATGTCTTATCGATTTTCCTTTGAAGATACTGGAGGTTAAGAGTCACCCCTGCCAACGGGTTGCGGATCTCGTGGGCGATGCCGGCGGCCAATCGTCCCATGAGCGACATTTTCTCCATTTGCATTAGCGAGTTCCGGATCTTTTTCTGTTCGGTAATGTCTCGGACGAATAACATGACTCGTGAATCATTCAATACCGAGACCGATCCCGCGCTCACGTCGACGTCAATCGAATCGCCGTCCTTTGTCTTCATCGCCGCTTCCTGTGCGACGATGTCTTTGCTCTGAGAGAGCGAAGCGTTGAAGGGATCGCCTTCAATGAACGGGAGCGAGGGAAGGCCGAGCAGTTCATCCTTTGAGTACCCGAGCAGCGCGATCCCCTGGTTGTTGACGTCAACGATCGACTCTGTTTTGCTGTCAACGACAAAGATCGCGACGCTTGCATTCTCGAACAGCGCGCGGTAGCGGAGCTCGGATACCTGCAATTCCCGGTTTTTCCGGGCGAGGGTGGCGGCGTACATCTCAAGCTCTTTCATCTTTTCTTCGAGTTTTTTCGTCACGAGCGTGTGGTGCTTCTCGAGAAACGATTGATCGTCGATCGACGCCGAGCTTTCCGGAACCTGTTCCGGCTGAATGCCGTAATTCTGGAGGGTGACATCGCGGACCGCTTCGATCAAGGAACCCAGGCCTGCATATTTCATCACGTACCGATCCACGCCGACGTTGCGGGCCAATTCCTGATCCTCCTCATCGACATAGTTCCCCGTGTAAATAATGAAAGGGGTCTTGGCGTTCTTGGGATTTTCTTTCACCTTCCTGCAAAGCTGAAACCCGTCCATCCGCGGCATCATCGCATCGGCGATGATGAGATGGACCGTTTCGCGGTTGAACACCTCAAACGCCTCGACGCCGCTGCGGGCGGCGATGACATTGTATCCGCTTTCGGTGAACAAATCCTGCAGCAGCTCAAGGTTTTCTTCGACGTCGTCGACGACGAGAATTGTCAATGCGCTTGGCTGTTTCTCTACCGGAATACTGGCACTTGGAGATGTCGACATTGGATGCTCTGTGTTTTAGTGAATCGTCTGATGCCGCTATTGTGCAAATGGCTGAACAACGGTATGCAACGTTACAGCATTAGCCATATGAATGCAATCCGCGCCATCGTGTATTTTTTTATTAAGTTATACCGCGTAGAAATTGCGTCGTTTCTTAGGTGGATCGGTGTGATGCGTAGGTGTGGATAAGTTTCTGTGGGGCGAGAGCAGGCGTGTCCACAGTGGCGATGAGCTTTGGAAGGAACCGGTTGGAAGCGGCGAAAGAACTACTTGGGGATGACGGCTATTCCATGTTTGATAGCGTACGTTACAAGACTTGCGGTATCGTGTAAGTCGAGCTTTTTCATGATGTTATTGCGATGGGTGTCTACCGTGCGTATGCTGATATACAAGAGCTCTCCGATTTGCTGGTGCGACCTTCCTTCAGCGATCAACTGGAGGATCTCTCTTTCGCGCGTCGTCAACGGTCCGGCATAGGAAGGGATGATTTCATCCGGTCCGGCTGGCGGTGCTTGAGCGGTCCGCTTGAGATACCCATCCAGCATGATTTTAGAAATCGACGGGCTGAAGAAGGCAAGCCCCTCCGCAACGGCTTTGATCGCCGCATAGAGATCGTCCGGGGCGACATTCTTAAGGAGGTAACCATTGGCCCCGGTTTGGAGGATTTGAGAAACGTATTCTTCGTTGTCGTACGCGGAAAGAACGAGGATCTTCAGGTCGGGGAGCTTTTTCTTGATAAGCCGGGTTGCATCCAGTCCGCTCAATTCGGGCATGCTGATATCCATCAACACAACGTCGGGCTCCTTTGCGAGCGCGAGCTCGACGGCGATCTTGCCGTTTGCCGCCTCGCCTACAACCTCGAAATCCGGGTTGAGCGAAATGAGGGAGACGATGCCCCTCCTGACGATGACATGATCATCGGCGACGACGATCCTGATTTTTTTCTTATCGGCCATTCAAAGGAACTTCGATATGGATGGATGTTCCCTTCCCTTTTTCACTCGCGAGCCTGAACTTTCCCCGGAGCCCTTCGACACGGTCCCGCATATTCACGATGCCGAGTCCGGTCGGCCAGAGTCCCGATTCCCCAGCCGCATTTTGATCGAACCCCTTGCCGTCGTCGGAGATCATCACATGAAGCGTCGCCTCGGGTTTCTCAATCTCAACTTTCGCATTTTTGGCGCCGGAGTGCTTTGCCACGTTGGTCAGCGCTTCCTGAATGATGCGGTAGATCGTGGCCTCGACCTTGGGGTCGAACCGCTTGAGGTCATCGGGGCACGAGAGCGTAAGAAGGATCTTTGTGCGCTCTTGAAAACGGTCCAGATAGATTCTCAGCGCCGACACCAACCCAAGGTCGTCAAGAATCGGAGGACGAAGGTCGAAAGCGATTTGGCGAATCGTGTTCAGCGACTCGTCGATCACCTGTTTCATGACCGCAACCTGCTCGACCGCATCAGGATCGGTGATCGAAGCCTGCCTCACCAACGCATCAAGGTTGAAACGCAGGCCGGTGAGGGCCTGGCCGATGCCGTCGTGCAATTCACGCGTGATTCTCCGCCGCTCTTCCTCCTGGATCATCGTCAAGCGCGAAGAGAGTGCGGCCATCGTTTTCGAATATTTTACGCTTTCCTGATAGAGCATCGCATTTTCCAGCGCGAGTGCGGTCTGATTAGCGAGGTTCGAGACGAGCTGTACATCCTCCTCCGGGATCTCGCGGAAGTTCCGGTAACCGACAACAAGCGCGCCAAACTTCCTCTCCTTGTTCGTGATTGGAACGCCGAAAGCTGAGACAAGCGATTCAGCTTCGACCAGCGGAAATTCCTTCGGCTGAACAAAAGGTCTCTCCGGAAATTTCTCTATAATAAACGGGGCTTGCGAAGCGATCACTCTTCCTGCGAGTCCGCGGTCTTTGCCGGCTGCAACTGAGGGGGTAACATCCGTCCGATCGCCGATCTTTTCACGGTATTCAATCCTCGACGTTTTGCTGTCCAGCAGGGCGACAGCGACAAAATGGCTTTCCAGCAGCCACGCCGTGTTCTTGACGACCAGTTTCAAGACCTCCTCAACGTCAAAGCTGGAGGTCATCTGGCGGCCGATCTCGTACAAAGCCAGGGCAAACCTATTCTTGCGTCCAAGCTCGGCGGCAGGATAATGTTCGCCTGCGGTGCCGATCATGGTCGTCCGAAACTCTCCGGGCTTCACGAGCTCCGATTGAAACCGGGCGTGCAATGTAAATTCGCTCTTCGTCCGAAGCCGCGCGGCGACAGCGGAGGTCCCGGTCTGCGCAAGGAGGTGCCAGTGCTCAGCAAATTTATCCCGGTCTTCCGAATGGAGCAGGTCCGTTAAAAGAATTCCCCTCAATTCGCCGCGCCCATACCCGCTCAAGAAAAGGAAGCGATCGTTGACATCCACTATCTTCTGGTCGGCATCGGTCATGATCTGAGGATGCCCGCCGTCTTCCAGCGTGATATTCGGTTTCATAAAGCCCCCCGCCGGGCTGTGCACTTCTCCATCCATCTCGCCTCCGGCACGATAAGTGACAGAAATTCAGGGGTAATATACAAAACGCATTTTACAATGGAAAGACGGAGCTGCTTGACGGACTGGTATGAGGCCGCGGTTCAGAGAGCGTGAAAAACTGGGGGCGATCGTTACCGGACGATAACGGTATTGGCGGGGAGAAAGAAATCAACATTGACTTCGAGCTGGCGGTTTGGGGTCTCGAACAATAGGTCGTCGCAAACGATCAATTCTTCGATGGTATTCGGGTTGGTATCGCTGAGTCCCTTCAGGTAGAAAGTGTACTCGAGCAAGAGACAATAAAGGTCGAACGAGAGAACGAGTTTCTTTTTCCCCTTCCCGTCGTCGCCATACGATGCGCTTATCGTATTGATGTATGTGCACAGCTCGAGCGCTTTGGTGAGCAGTGCTTCGGTTCCAGACACGGCACGATGTCCCATGCGGTTATTGCGAAACTTGTTTTTTCAGGTCTTTGAGCATCGCATCGGCGACTTTTTCGATCACGTCCTTTTGCGAATAGAAACCTTCGTCGACCTTCTTTTCAATTTGCGACAGCTTATTCGCCTTTTCTGTCTCATACAGCGATCGCGCAGCGTCGGAGACGTTCACTTTGTCTTTCGAGGCTGCTTTTGCTTCTTGTTCGTCCTTCACTTTTTTGGAAACCGACGGTTGAACAGGAGCGCCGCTGCCGGTAACTTCACTGATTCCCATGACCTCCTCCTAACGTAGATAATGAAAAACGTGCCGCCTGTTTTGAACCTCTGTCATCTTCGTCAGCACGATCTTCTTCCTTTCTTGAAGAAGTTTTAATATATGAATATTTTCTTGTAGTGTCGATTCCAGCATGGTTCGCAGCTGGCATCTTAAGCTCTCGCTTATCGGACGATTCTCCGGCCTGCTTCCAGCGGTCAGTTCATGAACACGGTCGAGGATGTGCCGCCGTTGTTGAAGCAGTTCCCGGATGCAGGAGAAGTCTCCGCCCGACGTCTGTCCGTTTGCCGCGGATGTCGCTTCAAAAAGCAGCTGGAAAAGACCTGCGAGCTCTTCGTCGCGTCCGCACGAAGACTTGTCATTCTGAACACCCGCTGCTATGGCCCGGTCTGAGCCTTGTCCTTTATCCTGCGTGGTCAAACAAAACTCCTAATAACTCAGCGATGCGCTCGGAGACTTTCAGCATTTCTTCCGAAGGGATCTGACGAATGACCTCATGGGTCTGGTCATCCGTCACTGTGACAACCGTTTGCTTGGTGATGCTGTCGATCGAAAACGAGAGACGTGTGTTCACAACCTTCATTGCCGCATTAAGTTCCTGTACCGCTGCGGTCATTTCCTCGGCCGAAAGTGAACTCTTCTGCTTGCTGGAAGCTTGGTTTTGATTGTCCGATCCTGTTATGTCCAGCGGCATTGCTCCCGTGGGAGCGCCGACTGGTTGTGTTGTTGTCATGGATCCATCCTGAAACATCATCTCTACCCTGTCGTCGATGTTGACGATGTGCTCGTGGTCGTGCCGGTCGTCGTGTCAGGGTACAGGCTGCCGGTTAAAATACTCGCCATCTCATTTTGCGTTGCAAGCATATCTTCATACTCCGCCTGCAGTTGCACAAGTTCGTTCTGGTACTGCGTTGTCTGGTTCGCGATCTGGGCGTTGAGGGTTTTGATCCTGTCATTGAGGCTCGACACCTCGCTCGTGTCCACGTTATTCATCGAGTCTATCCTGCCCGTCGTCGGTGTAACAAAGGGTTTCAGAAGATTGTTCATCTGCACGGCAACGCCGTTCGACGAATTGAAAAGATCCGTGATCTCGGTCGGATCGGCCGCCATGGCGGCATTGAATTTCGATGTATCCGAGATGCTGAGCGTACCGTCGGCGCCCGGCGTGATCCCGATCTGAAAGAGGTTCTCAGGATTGCCCGGTTTCGCCGAGGTCACTTGATTCCAGATCACGCTCTGAAGATTTACCTTCAGCATCGTGAACGTCGGGTTCCCGGCAAAGATCTGCGGTGTCACGGTTGCAGTGCTCCCCGTCGTGCTGGCCCCGGATATCATCGCAGTTTCATTATTGACGTATGAGAGGGCTGCATTATAGTTTGTGATAAACTGCTGAACCATCGTTTGGATCTGATTCGTGTTGATGCCAACATTGATCGTAGCGGGCGTGTCTGTCGGGCTCTGAAGGCCAGCGAGCCCTAAAGTCACCCCCGTAAGTGCATCGGTGACCGTATTGCTGGATCGGACCATGTCGATGCCGTCAAGCTTGAAGTTCGCATCGAGTGCCGATGTACTCTGGTTCATGAACCCGGCGGTCGTCGAGTTAAAAGCGGTTCTGGCTGAAATGACTGCCGACGAGAGACCGAGATTGGAAAGAAGCGTCCCGGCGGTGTCGGACAGCGTAATAGCGTTCGCCGAGCCTGTCTGAGTCGATTGAAACACCAACCGGCTTGTCGAGGAAGTATCCGTTACGACGGATGCGGTCACATTCCCTTTCATGGCATTGACTGCATTCGCGATATTTGTCAATACCGTGCTGTTGGAATCACCGCTGGAAAGAGTGACGTTGACCGTCTGATTGCCCACCTGGATCGTTTTCACCCCCGTCCCCTCGGCCGTCACAATGCTTCCAGAAGAGCTATTGAGCTGATTGGAAAGCGCCACGTCTGTCTTTGCAAGCTGCGTGACAAGTATTGAATGGTTTCCCGAAGCGGCGGTTGCCGTGGCGGTCGCCGAAACGATATTCGGCATCGAGCTTGTCGCAATGAGGGTCAAAAAAGTAGACGATCTATTTGTTACCGCCATCGCAGTGGACGTGTTATACAGGGTCTGCAGGTTGTTCTTCATGGTCCCAAGGGCGGAAATCTGGGCGTTGATCGCCGTTACCTGAGTCTGCAAAGGCGAGACTTCTTCAGTCTGCAGGTCCGTCTGAAATTGTTGAACAGCAGACAGTATAGTCGATGATACTTGTGTCGCTGGTCCGGTTGCCATTGTCCTGTCCTCACTCCCACTCTAGAGATTAAATGCTTGGGTCCATGCGGAACGTAACTCCTCCAGCACGGTTGTCGCTTCGGCGATTTTGCCTTTGCGAATACATTCTTTTGCGTACATATATAATCCCATCAATCCCCCCGCCATTTCCTCGTAGTCGAAATTCAAACCGAGCATCAGCTGAGTGATCGCCCGGTGCGCAAGGTCATAATCCTTTTTCTTCAGGGCGAAGATCGCCGTGTCGTACAGTTTCTTGATCACTTGAACCGGCATCAGATTCACCAGGTGCTCTCTTCTGTATGAATTCGCAGCGATCGCAATTGCGTGCTGACTGCCGGCCTTCATCATTTGTGCATGCTGTTCAGCGGAAGGTGTTTGCTGCACCTCTTCAGCTTCGAGCGTCGTAATCAAGTTTACATTTGCAGTTTCCATGTCTTCCTCGCCGTTCATGTTCGATTATGAGTAACAGGCTCTTCTCCTCTTTCAACACTCTGCTAAGAACGTGAGGGGCTCAAGCCAGCCGGCCGGAGCCCCTCGCTCGTTCATGGGCTGTTACTTGAACAACGACAAGAAGACTTGCGGTGACTGATTGGCCTGGGCCAACTGTGCCGTCGCAGTCTGTTGCAGGATCTGATCTTTCACCGACGCGATCTGTTCGACCGCAATGTCAGCATCCGTGATCTGGCTCTTCGAAGCCGTAATGTTCGTGATCATGGTCGAAAGGTTAGTCTGCTTCGCCATAAGGCGGTTTTGCTGGGCACCAATACTGCCGATCGCATCGAGAACGGTCGTCATACCGGTGTCAACGGTCAGCCCGGCAACTTGCGCTGCCGTAATGGAGCCAGCTGCCGTTCCGAGGAGAGAGGTGGAATCTACGGCTGTCGTAAGCGACATACCGAAATTCGCGCCCGTATCGCCAACCTGGAACGACGGTGTCGAGCCTGCATTTGTGGTGATCGTAGTGCCGGCACCGACCAACGCTGTCGCACTGGCTGCGCCCGTGGCGGCCGCAGTTCCCATGTAGCTGATCGAAACGCCAAGGTTAGCAAAATTGAGCGTTTGCGCTCCGCCTACCGTCGATGCACCCATCGTCACTGATGCGGTCGCATTATCGCTCGACCGGGTCAATGTAAGCACGGCGCCTACGTTGCTCAGGGTGTAAGTGTCAGATGCTTTAGCTCCTGAAACGTCGACACCCGTTACTGTTCCGTCTGCTGAAGCAACGCCAGACGTGAGACTGCCGCCCGACTGACCGACACCAGCCACAAAGGACCCGTTGATAAGGTTTATCCCGTTGTACTGTGTCTGGGCGATCGTCGAATCGATTTCCTTTGCAAGGTCCGAAATCGTTGTCGCGATTGCGTTCTGCTCGTCTGTGCCGAGTCCGCCGTTATTGAACTCGGTTTGCTGAGCTTTGATCTGCGTCATCAGGTTGGCGATCGTCTGATATCCGCCTTCTGCGACGTTATAGATGTTCTGCGCAGAGCTGACGTTATCCGACGCTGCACTCAACGCGGCGAGGGTTCCGCCCATTTTGCTGGAAATAACGAATCCTGACGGATCATCCGCTGCGGTATTGATGCGTTTACCGGACGCTAACCGCAATTGGTGGACTTGAAGATCCGCGTTCACTGAATTCAACGCGTTGAGGGCGTTCAATGCAGCGATGTTTGTGTTGATTCTAGCTGTGGATGCCATAACTACCTCCTTGTAAGTATGGTTTGTGGATTGAAGTGGGCTTCCGTGCCCGTCTTTTGTGAAAGCCTTGTGAGCTTCTAAGACTATTATCGGCATGTACCGGCCAAAAATTAGAGAGAATAGGATATTTTTTGAGGGGAGATGCCGATCGCGAAGCAAAATGAAGGGGATGAATCGCCCCCGGGTCTAACTGCTTTTATTTGAACTAATTAGAGCGGGGAATGCGGATGGAAATAAACCTGAACGATAACGGGGTTTCATAGCAGCGCCCTTTGCGGCCGGCAGTGTTGCCCGCAGCGGCAAAGGGCGCATTGTGGAGCGTATGTTTCTATTGTGACCTTTAGAAGGTGATCTTCAACGTCACCACTGAATTTTTCTTCGTTTGAACTCTCACCATTCTTCCCTCGACGGCAATTGGCGTGCCGTCCTCTTCGAGGAAATTTGACCTCACGACTTTTTTCGGCGCTGCAGGAAGCGACAGCAACGCTTCGGAATCCTGGCCGCTTGACTCGTACCATTGAACGATCCATGCGTCGGAATCTTCGGCTTTCTTCAACACCGTCAGTATGAGATTCGGCGAATTGAGCTGCACGAGTGAGCCCGAGGAAGCCAGCCTTCCTTTTTGTACTCCGGTCGAGATGACGATCAGCGGATTGTTGTAGTCGTACGCCGCTCCTACCGTGTTTGCCTGCCGCCATGTGCCCGGATGAGGATACAGACTGTATTCGATCGAATGTTTTCCCCGGTCAGCCGTCGGGTCCGGCCACAACGGAGAACGCAGCAGCGACAGTCTCATTGTGCGTCCTTTGATGTCGTATCCGTATTTCGACCTATTCAAAAGGCTCAGGCCGCACAATGCTCCCGACACATCCGCCCATCGGGCAGCGGGAACTTCCACCTTCGCTTTCTCCCAGCTATTCCGCAGTTGCGTGGACCGCTGGATCGTCCCGTATGGAATTTCGTACGTCGCGACAGTGTCTGTCACCGCCAGCGGAAACGCGACCTTCAGCATCGTATGTTCTTCCCACCAATCAACGTCGGTCTTGAAATCGACGCGGTAAATTCCGTTGTAGAGAATGATGTCCTGCGTGAAAAAGGAACTGGGGAAATCGGGCGTCGGGTAATCCCGCCGAAAACTCGGGCCGAGACAATCGTGAGTAACCCGGATGACGGTTCGGACAGGACCTCGTTCGACCACTTCGATCGTGCGGAGCGTGATGGGATTTTCCCTCCCCGTCAAGCCGATGTTCCATGCATCCCATTGTTTCGGTTTGTCTTCGAGGAGCTCAAGCTTGTTGCCGTTGCCCCCAAGGAATTCCCGCCCCGTTACTTTGTCGACGATGCTTCTGACCCAGCCCGAATCACGCCCAACAGTCACCTTGAAGAACTCATTCTCGATCGTCAACGAGCTATCGAGCGGAGTCCGCGCCTGAATAGCGGGCGTCTGTCTGCGCAGTTCATATGTTCTAAATCCGACCGATGGAATGTTCGACGCGACAAAAATTATTTTTCTTTCCAGCAGCCCCGTGCTGATGATCTGGGAAGGGATCTCTTTGCCGTTCGCCTCGAACACTGCGTACTGGTTCGTATCCCCCTCAGCGAGCTTGAACGCGGCAACGTCAGTCCGGTCCCACGACAAGGGGTTGAACACCACCAACGGAGTTCCCTTCGCCATCTTCGCCGTGTTGATAGAGGAAGCAATCGCATCCAGAGAATTTTTCAAAACATACGAACCCTCTTTTTCGGCAGCCTTATGCCGCTCCGTCGCATCGATGTAGTTCTCCCGTATCCCGGACCCGGGAAGGATATCGTGGAACTGGTTGAAGAGAACGTCCTTCCAGGCGTCATTGATCAGCTGGTGCTCGTAACTCTTGCCGTACAAGGTCGCAAGGGTTGAAAATTTTTCGGCGGAGGTCAGCAGCGCCTCGTTCTGCCGGTTATACAGCTTCATCTTGGCCTGGGTGGTGAACGTCCCCTGATGATATTCAAGATACAACTCGTCATTCCATGTCGGAATATCTCGGGGGTTTTGTTTCTTGAGCCAGCCAAGGTACTCGGCCGCCGTGCAGTATTGGATCGAAGGATAGATATCGAGATGTTTCAAATGTTCTATCCGGTCCAGCATTTCGACCGTCGGCCCGCCTCCGTGGTCGCCCACCCCGAACAGAACCATCATATTCAGGAACCCGGTATTGGCCTCGAATTGGCGCATCCATTCCGCGAGCTGGAACGGGTCAGCGATCTCATTCACGTAATCGTACGGGAAATAGGTAAGAATGCGCGACCCGTCCGGCGCCTCCCACCAAAAGACACGGTACGGGAAAATGTTCGTATCGTTCCAGCCCAATTTTTGTGTGATGAACGCATCGATCCCGGCATTGAGGTAAAATTGCGGCATGTTCCAATTGTAGCCGAAGGAATCCGGGTTCCAGCCGATGGTGACGTCGGCATCCAGCTTCTCCTTGAAATATTTTTTAGAAATGAGCAGATGGTGCATCCAAGATTCACCGCTCGGCAAATTGCAATCCGGCTCGACCCACATCCCGCCCACGACCTCCCACCGTCCGTCCTTCACTCGCTGCTGAATTCGTTTGAATACGTCAGGATATTTATCTTCCATCCACTTATAATAGAGCGCAGCGCTTTGGGTATAAGAAAAGTCCGGGTGTGAGTCCATCATGTTCAGCACCGAGGTAAAGGTGTTCTTGCAGACCTCGACCGTCTCTTTGTCGCGCCAGAGCCAGGCGGCATCGATATGAGCATTTGCGTCAAACAAAAGAGTAAAGCGTTTGGCGAATGTTCCGACAGGTTTCAAGTGAGAACGGACATCATTGAGAGAAGCGACAAACTTGTCCATCGACATCGCACGGAGGGCGTCGAGGTCGAGGCGCCCCGCCTGCTCCTGAAGCAGACCGTTCAGTTTTATCTTCTCTCCTTTATCAAGTTTCGATTTATCGATGCCGAAATCCTGCACCTTGTTGTCATAAGGAGTGGATTGCTTTGTATCAAGGCTTAGGAGTTCCTGACCGACGCGAATGCTCAACGAAAAATCCTTGATCACTTGACGGATCGTATCGGTGCCCGGTGTCTCTATCTCTGCACGCCGTAATGTGAGCCTCCCCCACGTCGTGACGGCGCGGATGGCGATAAGAAATCTGTCGCCTGGCTTTGCATCGGTCGAAAGAACGAAAACTCCGTCCCCGGGAAAATATCCTTTGCTTGCCCCGTTGATCCACACGTAACCGTATTCGTCGACCGCCACGACAAATTTTACGGTGCCCCCGACCTTTTTGCCGAGGATATACTCGGGAACCACAATCTCCCTTCTCAGCCAGCACGAATCGACGCGCGCCCGCTGTGAGACCTTCAGGGTTTGCCACTGCGAATCATCGAACCCTTGTTGCGTCGGATCTCCGGTGACCTCGCCGTACTTAAGGTTGGAGCTCATCTTCCAGTCATTCATCTGGAATATCGCCATTGAATCGAGCGCACGGGCAACCCTATCGACGGTTGTCTGTCCCATAAGAACGACCGGGAAAATCAACACGGCACAAAGAGAGATCATTTTTTTCATAACGACTCCTTTAGAATCAAAGTGACACCATGGTGCAGCTTATTTTTTTCTCGTCTGGTCGATCATGACCGTTATAAGAATAACAAATCCGACAACAACTTGCTGGACGTACGAATTGACGTCGAGCAGATTCAATCCGTTCCGGAGCACTCCGATCAGGACAGCGCCGAGCAATGTTCCGACGATCGATCCCCGCCCCCCCGCCAAGCTCGTTCCCCCGACGACAACGGCAGCAATGACGTCCAGTTCATACATGAGCCCCGCGTTCGGCTGCCCGGAATTGACTCGCGACGCCAGCAAAATTCCGCTCAGCGATGTCAACACACCGCAAATGACGTACACTCCGATCAGAACTCGGTCCGTGTCGATTCCCGCGAGCCGGGCCGCTTCTTTGTTTCCGCCGACTGCGTACACATGACGGCCGAACCGTGTCCATTTCAAGACGACATATGCCACCGCAAAAACGACAGCCATGATCAACGTCGGATAGGGAATTCCGTACACCCTCCCGCCGGCAAGCTGGCTGAATTGTGAGGGGAGTTCCCAAATCGGCCTCCCGTCCGTGAAAATATAAGCAGCGCCCCGAAAGATCGTCATGAGCGCAAGCGTGGCGATGAACGGCGTGATGGAAAAGCGGGTGACACATACGCCGGCAAATGCCCCCGAGAGCGCCCCGATGGTTAACCCTGCGGCGATCGCAAGAGGAAGAGTAACACCGACCGGAAGGGAGATTTTCGCAATGCTGGCGGAAACAACTCCCGTTAAAGCGACAAGAGCTCCCACCGATAGATCGATGCCTGACGTGAGGATCACGAATGTCATCCCGGCGGCAATAATAGCGGTGATTGATAGCTGCAGAGAAACGTTCAGGATGTTTTCAGCAGTAAAGAAATACGGGGAAAGCTGGGAGAAAATGATCACTTCGACGGCCAATGTCAATCCTATACCGAACTTTGCGGCCATCGATGAAAACAAATTGCGGCGCGGATCAGCGGCCATACGATACCTCCGCCAACCCGGTTGCCATCGCCATGATCTTTTCCTGCGTTGCCTCACTCCGGCCAAATTCACCGGCGATGGTCCCGTCACGCATGACAATAATTCTTGTGCAGATTCCGAGAAGTTCAGGAAGGTCGGATGAGATCATCATAATGCCGACTCCTTCCTGCGCCAGGGCATTGATCAGCGAGTAGATCTCATACTTTGCGCCAACATCGATCCCGGCGGTGGGTTCATCAAAGATCAATACTCTTGACCGCTTCAGCAGCCACCGAGCGAGGATGACCTTTTGACGATTACCTCCGCTCAAGTTTTCAACCGGTTTATTTCCTCCCTGCGTTTTTATATGGAGCTTTTCTATCAGACGTTGAACGTCTCTGTTTTCTTTGGCAGTATCCAGGAACGGGCCGCGCACCAGATCTGAAAGGCTTGAAAGAGTGACATTCTCGATGACATTCATCTCGGGGATGAGTCCGAGCCGGTTGCGGTCTTCGGTGAGAAGTCCGATGCCGAGATCGATCGCTTCACGCGGCGAGCGGGGGCGAATCTCTTCTCCGTCGAGGAAGATCCGGCCTGATCCTTTCGCGTCGGCTGCGAAGATCACGCGCGCGAGCTCCGTTCGTCCGGCGCCAACCAGTCCGGCAAAGCCGAGAATTTCCCCGCGATGCAGCGAGAAGTTTATGCCCGCGAGAATCCCGGCGTGAACATCTTCGACCCGCAAGAGCTCCTCTCCGGTTGTCAGCGTTGCGGGAGGGTATTCGTCTTCCAGGTCGCGGCCGACCATCCATTGGATGAGCGTGCTTTTCTCCGTTTCTGCGACGGGACAGCTGGCAACGACCTTTCCATCGCGGAGCACGGTGACACGATGCCCAATTTGGAAAATTTCTTCAAGCCGATGCGAGATATAAATGACACCGACCCCTTCCGAAGTCAGTCTTCGAATGATGGCAAAGAGCTTGACAAGCTCCTTGCCGGTAAGAGGGGCCGAGGGTTCATCGAGCGCGAGGATCTTCACCTTCTGGGAAATGGCCTTGGCAATTTCGACGATCTGCTGTTGGGCGACGCTCAGCATCCGAACCGGAAGGGCAGAGTCAAACTCTTCCCCCAATAGGGCGAGTTGAGCCCCCGCACGATCGCGCATGGCCGCCGAATCGATAAAGGGAAAACCTGCACGGAGGGGCTCCTTGCCGAGATAAATATTTTCTGCAGCGGACAATTCCGGGACGAGCTTAAAATCCTGATAGATGATGCCAATGCCGTGCTTGAGTGCGTCCGAGGGGGAATGGATTTGAACGGGAATGCCGTTGATCGCGATCTCTCCGCTGTCCTTCGCGAGGGCTCCGGAAAGAATTTTCATCAGGGTCGACTTGCCCGCCCCGTTCTCTCCGACCAGGCAATGAACCTCTCCCGGACGCAATTCAAAATTGACCTCGCTCAACGCGCGGACGCCGGGATAGCTTTTTGAAACGCATTGCAAACGGAGCAACGTGGGCATGTGCTACGGCGAGGTTGTCCTCTGTAATGCTTCCCTGTCAACGATGCCGACTTCGACGGCATACCGCTTTTGAACCGGGGCGCCGGAAAAATAGTCATTGATCGCGGAGATCGTCGCAGCTCCGATCTTTTTCGGATACTGTATAATGTCGGCTTTCAACGGGGTATCCTTCAGAATGGCGTCGACTGCCGGGGGCGTTGCGTCGTATCCGACGATGACGATATTCATCCGCTTGAAGGCCATTACGGCGTCAAGCGCGCCGAGGGCAGACTCATCGTTGATTCCGAATATCCCGTTAAGGTCGGGGTGCGCCTGGAGGATATCGGATGCCGCTTCGAGCGATCTATCCCGGACACCGTCGCCGTTGACGTCCGACACAAGCTTGATGTCCGGATATTTGGCAAGCGCATTCTTGAAGCCGGCAACTCGGTCGAGGACCGAGGTAAGGATCGGCTGGTCGATGATCGCGACCTTCCCCTTGCCGTGAAGAAGGTTGGCGATATATTCACCGGCCCGTCTTCCGCCTAACTCATTGTCGGAAGCAACATGGCTGACGACATTCCCTTCCATTGCAGTGATATCGGCAGTGAACACGGGAATCTTTGCGTCGTTGGCCCTTTTGATCCCGCTGCCGACGCCTTTAGAATCGACCGGGCAAACGATGATCGCATCGACTTTACGTGCGACGAAATCCTCTATTTGTGCGATCTGCTTTCCAAGATCGAACTCGGCGGCCGTTACGATCAGTTCGTAATCATCCTTCGCCGCTTCCGAGCGAAGGCCTTCTTCAAGGTCTTTGTAAAACATATGGCCGCGCGTCAGAAGCGTTACGCCGATGACCTTCGCGTGCTTCTTCTCGTCCGCTTTTTTCCCGCACGACGAAAATGCAAATAGACAACCGATGACGATCAATCCTGCCGATATACTCTTTTTCATTCTCGACCTGTTTATGCTCCGATCACCACACGCGGCGCACAACACCGCGTCAAAATAATGTGGAAGAATGTAAATAAAGCAGCATCGATATTCAAGGGCTCCGGGCCGTACTCCCTTTTTACCGTTGCAATTACGGCAACGTATTGATACATTCTCACGAACCTATGCTGTCCGCAGCATCGGTGCACCGTCGAACCAAAAGAATCCGCTGTGCAAAGCGACGTACCTTCTCCGGAGAATTCACCATGAGTAAAAACAAGATCAAACGCATTGCAATCAACACGGGGGGCGGCGATGCCCCCGGGCTTAATGCTGTCATTCGTGCCGCGGCGGTTGCCGCGGAAAAACGCGGCTGGGAAGTGTTCGGCATCCGCGACGGATACAACGGATTGTTCCTTCCCGAGCGCTATCCCGACGGAGGTTTAATTCATCTCACCCACGACAAAGTCAGGGGTATCACCCATCTCGGCGGGACCATTTTGGGGACAACCAATAAAGGAAATCCGCTGAAATATCCGACCCAAAGAAAGGACGGGACGTGGTATGAACGGGACCGCTCCGATGAGATCATGAAGGCGTTCAAAAAGAACAAGATCGATGCGTTGATCGCGATCGGCGGCGACGGATCTCTGACGATAGCCAATGAATTCAAAAAGAAGGGACTGCAAGTCATCGGCGTGCCGAAGACCATCGACAACGACCTCGACAGGACGGTCATTACATTTGGGTTCGATACGGCCGTTTCGTTCGCAACTGAATGCATCGACAGGCTCCACTCCACGGCGCAGGCGCATCAACGGGTCATGGTGGTGGAAGTGATGGGGCGTTATGCCGGCTGGATCGCTTTGAACAGCGGCGTTTCAGGAACCGCCGATGTGATCTTGATTCCGGAAATTCCCTACGACATCGCAAAAGTCGCCGCAAAGGTCAGGGACAGGGATAAACAGCATCGTTACTTTGCCATCGTCGTCGTCGCCGAGGGGGCAAAGCCGATAGGCGGAAAAACGTCGGTGATCGAAAAGCAATTGGGGCGCGCAGAGCGGCTTGGCGGGGCCGGCGAAACGGTCGCTCACCAAATCCAGGAGATCACCGGAAAAGAAACCCGGCTGGTCGTTCTCGGGCATCTGCTGCGAGGCGGCACTCCGACAACATTCGACCGGCTCATCTCGCTCCGATTTGGAGCCGCTGCGGTGCGGGCGCTGGAAGAGGGAAAATCAGGAGTGATGGTCGCACTCGACCCGCCGACGGTCCGGTATGTGCCGCTGGCTGAAGCAACCAACCGGATGAAAACAGTCCCCCTCGACTGCGACACCGTCGTGACCGCCCGGGACCTTGGCATATGTTTCGGCGATTGAATTTCCCGAATATTGTTCTTAACAATGGAACGAACGCCCAGCGGGCTCGTCTATATGATTAACGATGGGCCCAAACGAGTTTGTTTACCAAACATCATAAGGAGTGTATCATGAAAAAATCGATGCTCTCTCTTGCATTGATGGCGTGCGTTCCATTCCTTTACTACGGCGCGTCCGCTTACGCGGGAGAACACAACGGTAATATCCAGGTTTTCAGCACCGGCGGCCATCAGCACGGCGGATGGCTCGGAGTTTCGATCCAGGACATTACACCAAAATTGGAAAAGAAGAAGAATCTGAAGGACAACAACGGAGCATATGTCAGCGACGTTCTCGACGACAGCCCGGCAGATTCTGCAGGAGTTAAAGCGGGAGACGTTATTGTCGAGTTCAACGGCAAGGCGATCGACGATGCCGGCGAGCTTTTACACATTGTACAAAAGACTAAACCAGGCACAAAGACCACAGTTGTCGTATTGCGAGATAGTGAAAAGAAATCGCTCGCAATTTCAGTCGGGAAACCCCCTCATGAGAGACACGCGGAAGCATTCGCCTTTGCTCCCCCCATGGCACGGCGCATGAACATTTTCGGCATGGAAAAAACCTGGGGTCTTCAGCTCTCAGAATTGAACGAGCAGTTGGGTGAATATTTTGGAGCGCCGAACGGAAGAGGGCTGCTGGTCGAAGCGGTGGACAAGAAAAGTGCGGGAGCCAAAGCCGGGTTCAAGGCGGGAGATGTCATCACGAAGGTCAACAAAAACACGGTGGAAGAACTGCGTGACCTTTCTGATGCGCTGGAGGACGTCGATACCGGGGATAAAGTCGACGTGCAGGTCATCCGAAAAGGAGCCCCCACGACATTGACCGTGGAGATTGAGGACAACGATGCCCCTTCTTCCTTTAATTTCCGTTTCGAGAATGCTCCCGGCATGGAAGGCTTTGGACCTGAAGGAATTCAACTGAGAGTTCCGCGTCCCGACATTATGCCGGATATGCGCAATCTGGAATTGCAGATCGACCGGATGCGAGACACGATGTCCCGTGTGAAGGTTTAGGTCTATCATTTCAGGAAGAAAAGGGCGGCGTACCATCGCCGCCCTTTTGCTTTCTACCATTCTTCCCGCCTCTCCTTCGCCAACACCATGGCCGGCCCGGGCTGACCGATTTTTTCCCCCTTGCCTTGTACATTCAAACCGATCGACAAATATTGTGTCTAACGAAATTATTCAGTACTTTTACCGATGTACGTTATTGATTTTATTGCAATTTCGCTCTAATTTTTCGGGTCAATTTGAGTAGAACGTTCTTGGGATCGAGTTTTATTGTTAGAACTATTGCGGTGTTGTTCTCCTCTGCTCTTCTGATCTCCATTGCATCGGCCGGCCAGCCTTCGAGCGATCGTCCAGACACTTCTTCGAGTCAACCACCCCGGGCAGATTCCGCCGACTCTTCACTGCCATTCCCGCAAAACCCAAACGGAAAACCGCTCTGGTATTCGATGGTGACGAATGTCCCTGGTGACTGGGCAAAATTCTACAACATCACCTTTCGCAGCGACAAGATTGGCGAGTATTCGGCGATTGCGGCGATGACCGGAATTCTGATGGCAACGGATAACGCGACGTGGCAGGCGCAAAGAAAATGGGACAAAGAATCTGCAACGGTAAGTTCTGTCAGCAATTTCATTACAGAGTTCGGTCAGGGGGATGCACAGGCCGCGCTCGCCAGCGGCTATTTGCTGTACGGCTTGGTGCTGAACGATAACCGTGCTTTGCGAACGGGAGAGGAAGTCGTGCAGGCGATCCTCTCCGGAGGCATCGTTGTGCAGCTAGTAAAACATGTCACCGGGAGAGAAAGCCCATTCGTGTCATCCGCTCCGGCGGGGGTCTGGCGGTTCTTTCCGAATCAGTTCGATTACGCCAAAAGAGTCCCGCATTATGACGCATTTCCAACCGGCCACCTCTGCACTTCGATATCGACCGTCGTCGTCATCGCGGAAAATTATCCGCAGATATCATGGATCCGCCCGGTCGGTTACGCTATCGTGGGAGCGATCGGCGTTACCATGGTCAATATCGGAATCCATTGGTACAGCGATTACCCTCTCGGTCTCGCAATCGGATATACATTCGGGATGATCGCGGCACATCCGGAGGGATACGATGTTGCCGCCTTCGGAAAGGACGGCTCCAACGCTTTATCGATCCAGCCAACCCTTCTGCCGGGGGGTGCCGGCCTAAAAATGAGCCTCAGTCTGAATTAGTTCTCCCGAGATATCCCTTCGTGATCTTCCTTCAGGGGCGCCCCTTCAACGTTAGTTCTTCCCGACGAGATAGCGTTTGATCTTCTGGGTCGTGGTTTTCTCAAATTCCTGCTCGCGGATCTTGAACGTTTTGATCTGCTTGAACCCCGGAAGTTCCGCGTTGGCCTTCTTCACCTCGTCAGCGATCACCTCGTGAATAAGTTCGGGAGTGATCCTGACATTTTTCAGTTCGGAAAGCTCAATGAAAGCCTCCGCATCGACGACGATCTGGGCGGCAATGATCTCATCCAGCTTTGCATCCTCTTCGCCATACACGTATGATTCAAGGACGTACGGGCTCCGGTTCAGGACGTCCTCAACTTCTTCGGGATAGACATTCTTACCGCTTTTCGAAATGATGACGTTCTTTTTTCTGCCGCAGATATGCAGAAAACCCTCTTCATCGATGCGCCCAAGATCTCCCGTCTTGAACCATCCGTTATCGAAGGTCTCCTTTGTCGCCGTTTCATTCTTATAGTATCCGACCATGATGTTTTCCCCCTTCGCCCAAACCTCGCCGACCCCCTCGGCATCCGGGTCATGAATAAGGAGTTCAACGCCCGGCAAGGGGAGGCCGGCAGCGTCATCTTTGAATTGATCCAAACGGTTCAACGTGAGGATGGGAGACGCCTCAGTAAGGCCGTATCCCTGGACAAAATTGAACCCGAATTCACGCAGGCCTTTCGCGACCATCGGATCCTGGGCGGCCCCGCCGGCTATGAAGCAGCGGATCGAACCGCCGAACCGGCGGTGAATTTCCTTGAAGACAATCTTCTTAAAGCTCTTCCACCCGACGCGCTCAACGACGTCGGTGACCTTGATAAGCGGTCCTATCACGAGCGACGTAATTTTCTTTTCGTTGATCGTCTTATAGATCCGCTTGAACATTTTATCGAAAAGGAGCGGGACACCGAGGAGCATTGTGGCCCTCACCGATTGCAGATCTTCAACGACGGTCTTGAGCGACCGGGCATAGTGCGCGGACGCGCCGCCGTACAGCGGGCATAAAAAGCCGCAGGTGCATTCGTACGTATGGTGCATCGGAAGAACCGACAAGAACCTGTCCTCGGAATAGATCCGGAACATCCGCACCATGGCCATTAGGTTTGACGCGAGGTTCTTCTGGCTCAGCATCACCCCTTTCGCCCTTCCGAGCGACCCGGAGGTAAAAATGATCTCAGCCGGTTCATCCGGATGGATGGCCGGCATGTCGTCTTCCCTGCAGCCGGGGCTTTTCTCGATCAGCTCTCTCATGGAATGGAAGCCCCCTTTTGCAAGCGGCAGATCCATGCTGATATAATATTTGAGGTTCTTCAGGGATGACTTCCGCTCCCGGAAGACCGAATCGAACGCATCCGAAAAAATAATGGCCGTAACGTCCGCTTCATGAATGATGTTCAGCACTTCATTGATCGGGAGGTTTCTGTCGATCGGAACGATAATGTAGTTGAAGCACATCGCGCTGAGATACGAGATCCCCCATTGCACTCTGTTCTCGCTGATCACCGCAACATGGCTCCGCTCTTTAAGCCCAAGGTTCTGGAGCGCAATGCCAAATTTGAGAATGTTCTTTAGAAGCGAGCGGTAAGTGACCTTTGCGATCGGAGTCTCTTTGAGGTCTTCAAGGGCGATTTTTTCGCCGTAGCGCGATGCGGCGTCGACGATCATCTGTTGGACGGACGCAATATCCGGCGATTGATAGAGTTCAAAAGCAGTTTTCATAGTGGAGTATTTTAGGAGAGAGATTTTTCCGTGAGCTAATAACGTTGAAGGATTGAATATCGGGGAGGGACCGGCCCTCACGAGTAAAGCAGTGTGATCCTGATCGTTCTCTAATCCGAATATACTAAAAGTTTTTCTTTTAATCTGTCAACTTTTTTATCTATCTTCTGCCATGCCGTTGTATGGTCTGAGGAACTCTTTTCTGTCCGTTATACTCCATACGATGCCGTTCGCCGTCCATGATTGCTGGAGCATCATTTCCATTACCATAAAAAGCCATGATTCTTGACCCAAAAAAACTTTCTCCGAAGGAAGTGTATCATCTTCTGACCGGCGCCATTGTCCCCCGCCCGATCGCCATCGTCACCACGATGAACGCCGACGGCAAGGTCAATACTGCCCCGTACAGTTTCTTTAACGCCGTCACTTCGTCCCCCCCGTTGTTGATGATCTCAGCGGAACGGAAAAACGGAGCGATGAAGCACACGGCGGAGAACATTCTGCGGACGAAAGAGTTTGTCGTCAACATTGTGACGGAGCGATTGCTGGGGTCGATGACCGCCGCATCGGCAGACATTCCTCCGGAGGTTGCAGAGCTTGAGCAAGGCACACTTCCCTACGCTCCAAGCACAAGCCTCAAGACGCCGAGAATTCAAGAAGCGCCGGTAAGCCTCGAGTGCATTTTACATCGTCACCTCGAATTAGGGGACGAACCTGCTGACGTTATCATCGGGGAAATTGTCAGGTTCCACGTAAGCGATGAGGTGTATCGAGATGGGATGATCGACCCGCATGTCTTGCGGCCGATTGCGCGGATGGGGGGAAATTATTACGCAGAGATCGAACTTCTGTTCGAGAGTAAGCGGTTCAGGATCGCGAAGAAGACGCCGTGACCCGCGGCGCCGTCAGAAGCTGGTCGACAAGGTATAAATCACGATTCTATTTTCGTCGGTATCGCAGACATACAGCACGCTTTGCGCAACGGCGATGCCGTGGGGGTGAACAAGGGTGATCTGCGGGGAATGGCCGCCGAACGACGAGCTTTGAAAGAAGCCGCGTGCATTGAACCGGGCAACGCTGTCCTGCTGTGCGTCAACAATAAAAATATCGGACCTGGACGGGTCGATGGCAACGCCTTCAGGGTCGATAAATCGGTTCGGCAGGATAAAATCAATTCCCCCCTGCCCGGCCGCAGGGTCGAACTTCGGAAGCCATCCTTCAAAATCCACGGTCTTTGAGTAGACCATCCACAAGGCCTCGTACTGCACGCCGCTCGATTTTTGGACAACGACAAAATCCGATTTCCCCGGGAATGTCGCGAGCCCGGTCGGGTGATTGAGGGACGTGATCGAACTCCCGATCCCTGTCTGCAAGTCACCCAGCGGCGTGATAAAAGAATCTTTGCGCGCGGTCTGACTTTCATGCACGTACTGAAAGAGCAGAATGCGGGCATCGGGATCGACGGGGCTGCTGTTGTCCGGTCCGTCCCGGGCAACGAGATATTCGTCTCCCGGTATGATCCCTACCCCGACGAATTTCCTCTGGGGATGAGCGCTCTCCCGCCATATCGTGTCGATCGCTGCTGAAGAGAGAACTCCCAGCGCTTCCGAGAGCTTCACGCGGACAATAATGGCGATGGTATCATGGATGACCGGGTCGATGGCTGAAGCACCAACGATTAGGTCAAGCCTGGTATCTTCGGCGGCCGAGAGCGGCTGCAGAATCTTCAGCTCGCTCAACTCGCTCCCCGCCTGATTCAACATGACGATCCGATTGTTGTAGGTGTCCATGACATAGAACAACTGATCGCGTCCATACAGAATGGCGTTCGGCTTATTGAAGCCCGTCCATGCCCCAGTTTGAATGTACGTGGTATCGCCGGTGAAATGGAAGCTGCCGGTTTGCGGCAGGTCATTGATGTCGTACGGCGTTTGGCATCCGGCGACCAGCGCAAGAAGCAAGAGAATTATGGCCGAACAAAATGTTTTCATCAGGCAATCAATACGTGACGGAAACAGTGATACGGTTCACTGCGCCGAGGTCGTTGTAGTTCGCAAACGCATAATCAAGAGATGCGGTCGTGATCCCAAGCGGGATCAGCACGCCGGCTCCCGCAGAAAAATCCTGTGCGGTCGAAGTCGAAGCGCCGAGGAACGATTCGCCGACGGTTCTTTTGACGCCAACGCGCACGAAGAACATCCTGTCGTACGCGTACTCCGCGCCGAACGAGATATTCTCGGCATTGTCGTTCGGATGGTTCAGCTGCAGGGAAACCGTCAGCCGGTTCTGTGCGTCTAGCCACGGTTCCACAGCGTAGCCGAGACGGAACATCGTCGGCGGCGAGAACGACTGGAAGTTGTTGACGGTTGTGCCGTCCTCGCGGGTGACCATGCCAACCGGATGAACATTCGCGCCGAAGTTGGAGACGACAACGGCGAACCGCGAAGTGCCGAGTCCGAGATAATAAAAAGTCCCAAGGTCGATAAGGACGCCGTCCATATGCAGCACGTCGATCGTTTCGCGCACATACCGAACGGTCGCACCGAAGCTGAATTGATCGGTCATCCTCCGCGAATAAGTGGCGGCGATCGCCACGTCGCCGTACGTAAAATAGTTCCCTGTACCGGTCGGTTGCGTCTCGGTCGTCACGCTCATGGGGTCGGTGTGGAGCGAGGTTGCCGCAATTCCGACCGCATCGTTCGTCGTAAGGAAATAACTGGCGCCGAAAAATTCGTGTTGAACGCCGACAAGCCAGTCGGTGTGAGAAAAGATCGCCTGTCCCCGGTACGCAAGGTCGTTCGCCGAGGCGGCGGTATCCCGGACGATTGCCGGGTTCGTTTCAGAATTCACGAGGGCTGCCGGGTTCCAGAAAAGCGCCGACACGTCGTTGACAACCGCGACGTAGGCCTCTCCCATGGACGAACCCCGCGAGTCAGCGCCGATCTTCAAGAATTGATACGCCGATATCCCGACACGCTGCCCCCCTAAATTCGGGACGAGCTGCGCAAAGGCCGCAGAAGACCCAAGCACCAATGCGAAGACCAGCGCGCTTGGTGAAATCCGGTTTTTTTTGTTCTGTGCGATTCTACATTCTCTCATTTTTTTGCAGCATCTCTTTAAAACTGGATCCCCAATCCGACTTTCGCCGTCCGCGGAGCGAGGTAGCGCGAGGGGTCGTACGGGTACGGCGAGATCGGCGCCTGCACCTGCGGAAACAACGGGTTGTTGCCGGTGGTATTGTCTCCATATTCGTACGCGCGCCCGGTCACCGGGTTCACGATCTGCGTATTTTTGTCGTTGAAAAGATTTTCCACCTCAAAGCTCAACGTCATCTTCATGCCCGCCAGATCGATATTCTTATCGAAGTTGAGGTTGATATAGAACCAATTTTGCCCGACCGAACCGTCAATGTTGTTGTAATCGGTAACGTACAGAGGACGGCCCGTATCGTCGTAGCCGGCAGGCAAAAGAGGAGTGTACCGCATGCCGGACTCATAAAAGAACCGGATGAAAAAAGTATAATCGTCCAACACGCCCGGGGCAAACCCGAATAATGGATCGTTTTTCAGGACCTTATACGTAAGGTTGAGCGAAGCTTGTACCGGCCTATCCCACGGCATGTAGCTTTCTTTAATTGTTGTTTCGACGCCGGTTGTGACGAGGTCGTAAAGCGCCTGGTTCGACGCCGAACTTTTTCCGGTCGCGATGGAATATGAACCCGATAACGTCGCGTTGAAGTTATTCGAGATCCTTTTGTCATACTCGAGCTCAATACCGCGCGTTCTCGCATAATCCGAATTGATATACGTCGTATAGGTTCCGCTCGAAAACCGGACGCTCGTCGCCTGGACCGTGCGAGCGGTGATATAATCAAAGATGTCCTTGTAGTACGCGGTCACCGTCAGCACATCGTCCTCGGTGATTTGATTGCGCAGCCCGAGCTCGTATGCAACGGTCGTTTCGGGGTTCAGGTTCGGGTTGCCGACGGTCTGTTCCGTCGTTTGTGCGCTGCTAGAGGTCAGCTTCGAATAGACATAGGTCGGCTGCGGAAGCTTTGAAAAATGGCCGTACGAGAAAAAGAGGGTCTGGTTGTCGGATACAGGGTGCGAAATTCCGAGACGCGGACTGATCCTCCCCTTCCACCGGTGGCCGAAGAACGAAAACGTGCTTTGAAGATATTGCTGCCGAATCTCGTCCGACGCCAGCGGAACGTTCGGGTTGTTGACGGCGTCATCAACATATTTGCCGGGGAACCAGTAGTCGAACCTCATCCCGAAATTCAGGATCATGCCGTGGATCGTAATGTTGTCCTGGGCATAGAGATCGCCCGAGGCCGGATTGACATTATAGATATCGTTGTTCAGGCCCAGCGGCTTGATCCACGGGTCGGTGATGTCGATCATCTGCAGGTGCTGGAAATGGGTTTCGATGCCGGTCTTGAATTTATTCTTTTCGGTAAAATGATTCGTGAAATCCACCTTTGCGCTGTAGTCGCTGATGTAATGGTCCCGCCACTCGAACGGCCCGCCGGTGTCGTAGAACCCGTCTCCCGGTATGACGCCGACCGTATCCTTGCCAAGATTATAGTATTGGATCGGATAGGTGACAATGTCTTTAGGAATATTATACTGCGTGTAATCTTTGCCGTTGGCATCTCCGCGAACATGGGCGGTGTAATGGCTCAAACGAATTTCGTAGAATGCTTTTTGACTCAGCGTATGGGTCCACGACAGCGTCTGCTGAATGTTGACCTGAGTGAACACGTTTGCACTGTCTAAAATATTCTTAAAGTCGTACTGGTATCCAGGCGTCGGCTCCTGGTATTCCAATGCAGTTTGTATCGTGGACGAATTTTGGTCGATCGTCACCGATTGGTTGTACGCGTAGGAGAGTTTCTCGGTCGGTTCAGGCTTCCAGGTTGCCTTTGCCGTCCACGAATAGTCGTTTGCATCGCGCGGTGTAAAACGAGAGCCGTAGAAGATCGACGACTGCAGGTCATGCGGCGCGACGGTTTCATAGCCGATCGGCCTCCCGTCGCCGCCAATCACCTGAACCCAGCGGGTGTAGCCGTCGGAAATATTTCCGTTGAAGGTTCCGAAAAAGCTCAAATCCCCCGGAAGGAGAGCTGTAGCAAACGGGACTGGACCGCCGAGAGTTACGCCCAGTATATCCGTATTAAAATTAGCCCGCGAATCCCCCCAGATACGGTCGGTCTTGTATGACGCCCCGCCATGATACGACGTCGAGCCTTCTTTGGTAGTAATGCTGATAACGCCGGACGTCGCCTGCCCGTACTCCGCGCTGTATCCGCCGGTGATGACCTCCATTTCCTGGATCGCATCCGGGCTCAACTGCAGGCCGAATCCGGTCCCGCCGAGAATATCCTGCACCGGAACACCGTCAACGAGATAGGCATTTTCGTAGCCACGGCTTCCCCGGATGTGAATCTGATTATCGCTTTGAACAACGCCGGTCTGCAATCCGACAATATCCTGAACCGATTGCACCGCCGCAACTTTAATGTCATCGCTGTTCACGGTTTTTGAGCTGGATGTCTGCTCGATGTCGAAGAGAGGCTTCTCTCCGACAATGACCACCTCTTTCCCGAGCGTCAGCTCGGTCTCTTCCATTTTGACGTCGATTTCTACCGGCTTCCCCTGCTCCACTTTGATTCCGGTATACTCGACAGCTTTGTAGCCAAGGAGCGTAAACGAAACATTGTATGTCCCCGGATTTACCTTTGGGATCGTAAATTTTCCGTCAATGTCGCTCGAAGCCCCGTAGTACGTCCCTTTCACAAGCACATTGACGCTCGGAAGTCCTTCCCCTGTTTTTGTGTCGACAATTTTTCCGGTGATCGACCCCGTCGTTTGTGCTGCGGCCGTTGAGACAATGAAGAGGGCGATCAGGAACGGCAAAAGAATCTCCCGCCCCCTGAGGCTGAAATGTAACGCTGCGCTATGTTCCAGAACATGTTTCATCAATGCAGCCCGAATTGATCAACGATCACTTTGCGGAAAAAAGCCGTGAGTGCTGGAGTATCGCCGTTCAGCAAATGGACGGGCAGAGCGATCATCACAAAGGTGTTGTTATTATCGATGACGGCCATCTCGGGCGTTCCCAAATACCTCTCGTTCTTGATTTGCGGCGGAGATGATGAGCTGTCGACATAGACGGAATCCATTTGATAAATATATTGCGCGTCAACCCGCTTATAGATACGCCGCCAGTCGAGCGTGAACACCTGCGTCGGTCCGGCGGTACGCGGCCCGAAGGTCAGGACAGGATATCCGCTTGTCGGATCAACCGGAAGAAGAGTTGTTCCGACCGGCACGCGGTTGTCGGCATTTGTCGGCATCGTTGGAGTCGAGACAGGGTCGGTTGTGATGCTGTCAATCGGCGCAAAGTCGTTCAACGCACTTACGTTGGGGAAAGAAATGTTGTTGGGAAAAGTGGTGGAAAAGATGACTTTTCCACCCCGTTGAGTGTAATTGAACAATCCTATCTGGGCCGCGGCAAAACTCGGGTAAAGGTCGCTGTACCAATATACAAGGTCGTAGAGCTGAAGAGTTAAGATGAAGGCGGGATTGAGATTGTTCGGCACAAGGACGCCGTATTTCTGGTTGGCGATCTGATTTGCCTTGTCGGTAATCGACAATCCGAGCCCAACATCGAAAAGGTCGAAGTTGCCGAATACCCCGCCGTCAATGCTCGGATCGGAAAAGATCTTTTGGTACAGCTGCAACGCGGCAGTGGAATCGGATTTATTATAGTCCTTAACAAGCAGCAATCGCCCCCTGGGCTTCTTCACATACCAGCTTCCCGCCGGCAGCGAGGGCATACGCGCGGCTTTGCTGTACTCGCCGGCGATGTCTTTGTCCTGAAGATAGAGAACGTTTTGCGCGTTGAGCCTCAAGCCGGAGATGGTCCCCTGATATTGGAGCCCCGGGAACGTTCCGGTGTAGACCGAGGCGCTGACGGTCCCGTTGTCCGGAGCCGCATCGCTGACAGAGCGGGGAACCGCCAGCGTTACGAGCGTTGACCTGTTGGTAAGCGTCATCCAGCTTGACGGGGATGAGGTGTCGTTCAATGCGATCCGGTACGAGACGATCGTGTTGTCCCCGTCGGCATCATGCCCGACCCAGGAAAATGTTGCAACGGTAAACGTCGTCTCAGGCTGCTGGATCGTCGATGAGTCAACAATATTGGCGGCAAACTGGATCGTCGGCGGAGTGTTTCGAATTGGAAAAAGGAGGATCGCTCCCTTTGGGTCGGCCGCCGATTCAATATTACTCAGAGCGATGTCCCCGGGATCGAAAACTCCGTTGGTATCTCTGTCCCAATATGGATTCGGCGTCATCCGTATGATCGCTCCCGACGGAAGCATTGGTGCCTGCTTGAACGTGTTATCGACCGCCCGGACGACGACGGTGAAACTATCCCGGATGGCCCGGAGAGGAAGTGCGACAAGGCTATCCGTGACTGTCACCCACGTATACGTCATGGTATCGGGGAAAGGAATTTTCGTCGGCGAAGGCTTAAAATTTCCGATCGCCAGAAGATATCCTTTCACCATTCCGTCGGGGTCTTCACCATACCAGTAAAAATGCTCCCTCGACGTCGATTCCGAGAGCGTCGTATCCGGCGTCAGCCAGAGCCGCGTCGAGGGGGGCATGTTTGTCTTAGGCTCGTTCGTGAATTGCTTGGAACAGCTCCCGAACAACACAACGCCCGCAAAAAATAATACCAGTCGGAAAATATCTCTATTCATTCTCTGAAGTGTAAACCGCAGATCGGCATCAGTGCCTTTTCGCTGCAGTGTGCCGATCTGCGAAATCTGCAATCTGCGTTAAATCCGCGCCATCAGCGTAATCATTATTTTATAAGCATCATCTTCTTCACCTGCGTGAACTTTTCCGAAGAGATCCGGTAGAAATAGACCCCGCTGGCTAGCCTTGATGCATCAAAGGTGACCTCGTACATCCCGGCCTGCTGTTGCGCGTTCACGAGCGTGCTCACTTCCTGCCCCAACACGTTATAGACTTTCATCTGCACTCTGCCTGCCGCCGGCAATGAATACCGGATGGTCGTCGACGGATTGAACGGATTGGGGAAATTTTGATCGAGGCTATACTGCGTCGGGATCGCCGATTTGACCTCCGCAACCCGAGTTGTAACGAGCCCGATGTAGTCTGCGTTGGTCCTGGGGACAACCATGTAATTGTTGTTATTGTAATAGATGATCCCGATAAGAGAAGGAATCTTATCGCCCGTAGCAAGGATCTTGTCGCCATACGAGGTGTCGCTCACTTCGTTGGAGATCTTGTTCCGGCCGTCTCTCCGAACGAGAACTGCCGCGGTACTGTTGGATACTTCAAATTCCGACGGGTCGACAAAGATTGGATAGGTTTGTTCGACGGTACAAGAATCGAATTGCACCAGCATTCCTTCATACGGCTCCGCTCCTAGATTCCCGTTGCCAACTCCCGGGCCGAAGACCGACGTGAGCAGCTTCACCGGAGCCGGTAGAGGATTACCGTGCGAGACGACTCGGACGGAATTTACCAGCTCCATCTCCGTTACGTCAAAGCTCTCGTTGACTTCGCCTTTCACGACAACGCTGTCGCCGTTCCTGACCACACCGAGAATTGAATCGGGTCCTGTCACCCACAAGCCGCTCCACGGCTGGTTCGAGCTCTGGATGTAATAGGTATTCGTCCCTCCGGTGGAGTACGGCGATGTCAACAGACTCGAGGTGTCGGCAGTGACGATGCCCCCGGTCGAGTCGATCGCGCCGACATACGGGCCCCGCCCGTTAATGTACGGCGTGTATTGAATATCATGGATGGTCAACAACGGCTGCGTCGACCGGTCAAGCGACTTATAGAAGAAAAATCCCTTTGAAGTATCGGTCTGGTCCAAGGTTTCGGCGTTCGCTAGGATTGCTTTAATTCCGGCGGTGTCAGCAGCCTGAATAAAGTAGCGGACGAACGACCCGGCAGGTTGAGCAGGAATGTGAGCCTGGTAGGTCGAGTCAACCGCTGCCTGAGGCGCCGTCATTGCCACCGACTGCCAGGCTCCGTTGTTGACACTGTAGTACAACTGCACGGAGGCGATCGGGTTTGTCGGAGCTACCGGATTCGTCAATTGATATGCCTTCACGGTAATAAGCGGCGTACTGTCCTTCGCAACTACAACCGGATAACGTCTTTCGGTGGATATTCCGGGCTGAGCAATTCCATAAACGATGTCCCCCGGAAACATCGGACAGATCCGGTACCCTCTTGCAGATTCCCCCCCCGACGACGTAGAGACATAACCGCGCAGGGTATCAATGATCGTGCCTGCCGGCGGAACATGGTATGCTGTGTCTGCGGGAGTGGTCGGCTGAGCCTGGGCGCTAGGGCTCTTCGTAAAATGATACGACCAATCGTAATCGGAAAGCTGATTCCCGTTTTGATCGGTGAACATGAAAGTGCCGCGGCCCGTATTCACGTTCGCGACGACTGTAAGGTTGGTCAGATAGACATACTGCGATTCCCATTGTTCTCCCGTGGAAAACTTGATCGTGCCGCCGGGATTCGACCCGACGTTGAAGTCGGTCACATTAAGGTGGACAGGCGGGGGGAGCGGGTTTCCGGACGAGAGAATATTTACCCCGGCGCCGACAATAGGGGCAAATTGTGTGAGGCTGTTCATCTGGGTCAGCGGAAACTCAGTTACGACACCGAGCATCTGGATGATATCCCCCTGCTCAACATCGAAAAACCCGTCTGCGGCGAAATCATCGCTGTCGTTGGCGTTAGGATAGCGGACAAGGATCCCTCCCCACGGCTGAGTACCGAGAACTCCCGTGTCCACCACTGCGAGTGTTAACCCATCGTTGGTGTAGCTTATTACTCTCGGAGGCACAGTGACAAGCACCGTGACATTCACGGTATCGTTCATATACGGCGACGTCTGCAGCGTCCAAGAGGAACCGGTATTATAGCCCAGGGTGTCCGCCCTGAGCAATGAATCAAAGGGGACAAGCTGGATATCATGGATCGTCACCGTTGGAAAATCTTTGATCCTCTGCGCAGAAAGCCGGTGAATTAACTTCCTCGGTCCCGGCGTGCGGGCCAGAGCAATGCTCATGCAGAGCACGGACATTATTCCAAGTAATAGAAGTTTTCTCATAACACCGCTTCTCCTTTCCAAAAAAGTTAATTATGATTGAATGAATGAAAAAAAATCAATGCTTTCGACAAAACGGCTGCGCCTACTTTATCACGACAAACTTTCCTCGTTTGATCGTCCCCGTTGTCAAATCTTTTACGGTGAAGAGGTACAAACCTGTCGCGATCGCCTGATCGTACTTCGAGATCAAGTCCCACGCATGCTCGCCGCCGGCGAACTGCGGCGAAACGCCGAGTCCGGAAAAGTTCTGGAACCATTTGATATCCGACCCGGTGTACGTGGCGGCATCATGCGTGATCTCGGTAACCAGATCTCCGCTCAATGTGTAGATCTTGATGTCGGCCCGTGCGGGAAGATTATAAAAATAAATTTTCCGGTCACGTTCCCCCGATCCGTCCCACGCTGCTCCGGCATAGTACGGGTTCGGATAGACGCCGATTTCCGCAGATTTTTCGGAGGTGGGCGGAGTTCCGGGAATGACCCGGACGATCACCTTGGCACTCTCAAGACTTGGCAGCTGATTTGCCGAATCCCCCTGATTGTAGGCGCTGATCCCATAGAGATATTGCCAGCCGTTCAAGCTGGTGATGTTGTCATTGACAGGCGGAAATCGGTACCAATACTGCACCGTGTCTCCGGGGAACATTTTCGGCGATGAAAGTTTGATCGCTGAAAACCCGGTATTGTAGCCGATATTGTCGTCGGCCCGGTCGAAATCTCCGACAAGGTCCATTGAAAGAATGAAATCCGTCGGATCTTTGATGTCAGCGCCTGCCGCAGAACGATAGATCCTGTATCCTTCAAAATCGTATCTTCTGCTGATGGGGTTGAAGCTCTCCTCAGCCTGCGTTCGGTCCCAGTAAATGATCGCCTCCTGGTTTTCCACCACCGCGCGGACCCGCGGCTGGCGCGGCGGCTGCGGAAGAACATAGCGCGTCAGTTTCCCGTCGCCGTTGATGTCCTCACCCGGGTCGAGTTTGTTGTTTCCGTTGAGGTCCTCGCCGTCGTACGCTTGCTGGGCCCAGGATGCGTTGGAGTAAAAAGTTTTTCTGAGCGAAGCATTGTGATAATCCTCGCTGGGTGCCAGGTTGGTGCTTTTCTTTGCGCAGACCACTCCAAAGACAACTTTCATGCTGTCGCCGGGAGCAAGGGAAGGAAACGGTCCGACAGAGATCAAATCGACCGTATTCGAGGGAGCAATACCGGGCGTAACTCCGTCGGACAAGACCGGAGTGTTCAACGGCGTTCCGAAGGATTGAATGAAATTCTTCGGTTGCATCGTCGACATGCGCTGGTATTTTCCGCGCAACGGATCCGATGGGTTATTGTCGACATCCGGATAAAAATATTGCTCCGTTCCCGAGGTGGTGTTGTTGTATTTCCATCCGTTGTAATATGTGTCCAGATGAAGATCGCCGAGCGAGTCGATCGAATGCGAGCCGAACGCGCCGGAAGAATCCCGCTTCAGGGGAAATGGATCCGTCCCCAGCAATTTCATTCCCCAATAACTGTTCGCGGGGGGGCCGTATGGCTGGCCGTTCACATCGAACGTGTACGCGAGCCTCAAACTGTCGATGTACCCCTTCCCGCTGCTGAAGAACGCGGAGCTGGCCTGATAGCCCGACAGGTTCATATTGCGGACCACGCCTTCGTCCCTCATCCCCACGTATATCGCATCGATGGTATCGTTGCTGACATTTTTGATTGTATAATTGAGGATGACAAAGAAATCGGAGAAGGGAAAATTCCACGCATACGTCTCCAGGTGTACACTCACGCCGAGCGGCGTGTGCCCCTGGATCGAATCGCCAGTCTGCGGATCTCTGGTATATCTGTCGGTGAAATCCATCACGAAATCCTGATGGCTCACCGCATTGATGTTAAAATACGTATCCCCCGAAAGCGAAGATCGTTGTCCGATTTGCGATCCCGGTTCATTCGTAAACTCAAACCCGGCTCCCAGGATGAGAGGATTGCCGCCGTCCTGGCATGCGGTTGACACTGTCGCATATCCCAGGCTTCTTCTGATGCCCCCGATCCACAAGCCGCCAAGGGCGAGATTCTCGATCCGGGACCCTTTCGGGTATTCGCACGAAGGCTGTGCCGGCCAGTTGTTAAAATTCGTCCCTAACGTCCCAAAATTCGTGATCGTCATCCGGACATTCCCGATGTCGGTGAATTTTGTCGCGTCGTCATCGGCGAGTTTTTTAAGCCGTGAGGGAGGGAACTGGTCAGAGTTGGTCTGTGAGAAGCTCGGTCCGGAGAAGAAGAAAAAGACTACCAGGCCGAGGATGATATTTCGACGGGGAAAAATGTGCAAGGGGTACCAAAAAGTATAAAGTGAATCTCTCCGTAAGAGTTCTTAACTGAAGAGCGGCGACTTCCGAGGGTCCGCTGAACCACGGGTCAAATATACGCGCAACTTAAAAAAGAAGCAAGGCAGGAAATATTAATTAACAAAAGAAAAATATTGCGGTAACAGGATCAATGATAGATGACGAGCTTGTCCCCGACCTTGATGTTGTCGGCGAGCGGGTTCCAGCGCTGAATGTCATTAACGGAAACCCCGAATTTTTTTGATATGTCCCACAGCGTATCGCCGGTGCGGACGCGATAGTAGTCGATGTTCTCCGACGTCAGCCGAATTTTCAGGCGCTTGCCGGAATAGACCCGCGATGAGGTCAGACGGTTCCATTTCTTGATGTCGGCTATGGAGACATTGTACATGCCGGCGATCTTCTCAAGAGTTTCTCCCCGTCTGACTTTGTGGCGGATGGTTTTCTGCTTAAAAACAATGGCTTTTGCCGGCGCTTGTTTCGGCGAGTTCGACGGGGAAACTGATTCCCGGGCTGACGGTTCGACGTAAACCTCGAGTGCCTGCCCCGCGTAAATCCTGTTTCGACGCAGCTTATTCCAGCTCTTCAGGTCTGCGATGGCAACGTTATAGTCGCCGGCTATCTTCTCGAGCGTTTCTCCCCTTTTGACAACGTGCTGTACCCAATGATTCTGTTCATCAACCTGCTCATGAACGGCAGCGGTCGCCTGGAGTTGAGCCTGCGGCTGAGCTTTGAGGGCGTTCTTCTCTTCAAAACTCAGCGCTAAAACCTTTGTGTACTGTGCCAATTTTTCGGTCGGCACCCACACATTGATCGTCTGGCCGATCTGAATTGAACGTCCGTACGGAATATTGTTCCAGTTGCGCAAATCGCTGGCACGAACGTCAAACCACTCTGCGATATGCCCGAGAGTATCCTTCTTCTTGACGACATATGCGATCTTGTCGCGCCCTGCAGGGACCACCGTCTGCCTCCGATGGAATCTGTGCGCAACCACTTTCGGTTTTTGAACCGGTTCGGATTCCTGCTGCGCAGCCGGCTGACTATTGGCGGCAAGCAGTCTCTTCTTTGAGACCGGAATGATCAGGTAATTTCCGATCCTTAACCTGCTGTGACGATTGAGTTTGTTGACTTCCAGGAGCACGGAGGTCGCAATGCCGTACCGTCGGGCAATCGCGCCCGGAGTGTCTCCCCTCCGGATTTTATGCTCGGCCCACTGGCGCTTTTGATCGTCCGGGATCTGAGCATACTTTTTTTGGAAAGCTTCAGCGGCGCCGACGGGAATTCTCAGTTTATATCCATGATAATTGGGCGGAGTGCACCACTGGATCAATTCCGGGTTCAGTTCCCTCAACGTTTCGGCAGTCGTTCCCGCGCAATCCGCCAGCACATCCAGATCGACACAATCGTCCACTGTCACGTATTCGTACGTCAGGCTGTCCGCTCGGGGCACTCCCTTAAACCCGTAAGCATCCGGGTTCATCGCCATCAGCGAAACTGCGATGTACTGCGGCACATAATTCCGCGTTTCGCGCGGTAAATAGCGGCGCATCGACCAATAATCGCCGCCGTGGCTCCGCCTGATTCCTCTGTTGATCCTCCCCCCTCCCGAATTATACGCGGCGATCGCAAGGTGCCAGTCGTTATATTCATCGTGGAGATCTTTCAGATACCGCGCGGCGGCCCGGCTTGCCTTTTCATAATCACGTCGTTCATCATACCAATAATTCCCCCGTAAGCCGTACAGCGCTCCCGTTCCTTTCATGAACTGCCACATGCCCACGGCTTTTGCCCACGACCTTGCCGACGGGTTCAACCCGCTTTCCATCATGGCAAGGTACATCATTTCTTTGGGAACCCCCTCTTCGGTGAAGATCTTGCCGATGATCGGAAAATATTTACCCGACAAATACAGCCAACGCTCAAAATGGTCACGCCCCTTGTCGATGAAGAACATGATATTCTTTTCGACGAGGTCGTTCATCTCCATTGGGATTGTGGTCGGAGGAATCGGGACATTCGGTATTTTAACGCTCGAAATGTCGATGTTTTCGACTTCGAGATTTAATTTTTCACGCAGCGCAAAAATGGAGCTTTGCGGACCCACATCGTCAATGCTTGCAATGTATTTCTCATAATCTTCAACAACGCTCCGGCTGAGGTCGTTGTATTCCTGATTATTTTCAATATCGGGAAAATAGCTGATCTCGTTCAAAATGCTGATCGCCTCTTCAAATTCGCTCGATGAGAGGACGGAATCGCCGGCTGCTTGTGCCTGAAGCGCAGAGAGATAATGCTGCCGCGCAGATTCGAGGCGCACTGCAATGACGGTCTCATCCCCCTCGTCTGCCGAATCGGGCGATGCAGCCGTCAACGTGTCAACGCCAATTTTCGCAGTCCTAGACTCGGTCGGAATAGCCTTTGGTGAAAGAGAAGAAGAAGTGTCCTTAAGAGCTAAGTTCGAGTGAGATGAATCAGGCTGGGGAGATGCTGACGCATGGAGGGATGAGTTGGGAGAAGAATGATCAAGGGTCTGTGCCTGTACATGGGCCAAACCCGACCAGGCCGTAATATCGATCAATAACAAGAACCACCAAGACCGCCTTACCATCGCTCCTCAACATAGGTGCATAAAATCCTATCTATATAGAAATATAGCAATCAATGGAAAAAAGTCAAGGGGAAATTTTAAGGGATTGCTGGAAGCCATTGATAAATCAATACAAGCGAGACAACCTACGGAAGTCAACCTAACTCTGTAAGAACAACACCGACAAGAGTAACAACAGCCCCCACAGCAAAGCGGACAGTAATGAATTGATGAAAGAAGAAATATGAAAAAATGCTCGTTACGATCGGCTGGGCATTTGCGAAGATGGCAACTTTGGTTGTTTCCATCTTTCCAAGGGCATAGTACCAAAGGAAGTATGACGCGACAGAAGTGCCTAGCCCTAGATACAGGATTCCTTCCCAGTGCGCAGCCGTCAGGGTGGAGAGATCGAACCGGCTGAGGCCGTAAATTCCCAGCGGAAGAAAAAGGATCATTCCTCCGATCATTGATAAAGAGGCGACATGAAATGCCCCGTACTTCACCACCATCGGCTTCCCTTGAATCGTATACAGCGACCAGGCAATCACCGCAACAAACATGATGATGTTTCCAAAAGTATAGTCGGACGAAAGGCTGACTCCGTGTTCAAAGATCACAAGAGTTACTCCGCAGAATGCCGTCAACACTCCCCCGATCTTCATGCTTGTCAATTTTTCCCGGAGGACAAAATGAGAAAAAACAAGCACCAGCACCGGTGTGGTTGCATAGAGGAGCGATGCGTTCGCAGCCGTCGTGTACTTAATTCCATACAGAAATAGAAATTGGTTAAGCGGAATGACAATGAATGAGAGCCACAGCATCATTCCATAATCCTCTTTGCGGATCTTTATTTTCTTTTCTCTGACGATGAAAATAAATGCGAGCGCCGCGGTTGAGACACAGGTTCTCAGCAACGTGAGGGCTACCGGCTCGACGTCGCCCACGACAGCCTTTGCGACGAGGTGAGTCCCGCTCGCCAACAAAACTTGAATAACGATGAGAAAGTAGATCATACGAATTTTCTTAGGAGTAAAATATACGACAGGATGGTGTATTTTCCAAAACACAGCTGGGTTTAACCGTGTTACAGTTTGCCTCTCCCTCGCAAACTCAGTTTGGGAGCTGCTTCGGTACCTTGTCTTTCGGGAAGATATTCACTCCGCTCCCAATCGGAGATTGGGTACGAGAGAGGGAGACATGCTGCAGCCCTTCGATTCAGCTACGACGGCTCATCCTGTCCTCAAAGGTCCCTTAGGGGAGTAAGCGATCCTGCCCGAAGTGCGGGAGAGCGCATCCTCAACGATCCTGCGTAGCGCAGACCCGTTGGGAAGGATGAAGTGATACATTTTTGAGACAGCTTCCCGTCGACGTGGTCCCCCTCCCCGGTTTTGCAATTGGAGCTGGCTTTGGGTATATTTTCTCCATATCCACCCATCACTCTGAACTCTCAATGAAACAAAGACCGACGTTGTACCTCCTGGACGGTATGGCGCTTGCCTATCGCTCGTACTTCGCCTTCATCAGAAATCCATTGATGAATTCAAAGGGGGAAAATACCAGCGCCGTTTTTGGTTTTGTCAACTACCTCAACAAGATCCTGGACGAGAGAAAGCCCGACTACATCGCCGTGGTGTTCGACACCATCGAACCGACATTCCGGCACAAAGCATACCCAGAGTATAAGGCGACGCGCCAAAAAATGCCGGAAGATATGTCCGCAATGATGGACACATTGAAGGATGTCGTCCGCGCGTTCAACGTCCCCGTGATCGAACTGCCCGGCTACGAGGCGGACGATGTCATCGGAACTCTGGCCAAACGGGCCGAAAAAGAAAAGGTGGATGCTTTTCTCGTCACCAGCGACAAAGATTTTATGCAGCTTGTTTCTTCATCGGTAAAATTATACCGTCCCGGCAAAGGGGGGAACGATGACGAGGTCGTCGACGAATCGGGAGTTGTCGAAAAATTCGGCGTCCCGCCGGGACAGGTCATCGAGATCCTCGGCCTCATCGGCGACCAATCGGATAATGTGCCGGGAGTTGCCGGCGTCGGGCCCAAGACCGCCGAGCCGCTGATCAATAAATATAGAACGATCGAGAATCTCCTCGCTCATGTCGACGAAATTCCTCAGAAGGGATTGCAGGAGAAACTACGGGCACACAAAGAGATGGCCCTGTTGTCCAAAAAGCTCGTGACGATCGATACCAATGCTCCGGTCTCGGTCGATTTCCATAAACTGAGATCGGCTGAAAAAAACGTCCCTGTCCTCTATGAATTGTATACAAAGCTGGAATTCCGAAGTCTTGCCCGGCGTCTGAAAGAGGATGCCCCCGGGCCTGTTCCCGAAGTCAGCGTTGAACCAAAAACGGCCGCGGCAACCGACATCAAAACCTCGAAGCATGAATACATCATCATCGATTCGGATGCCAAGTATTTGCGCTTGATCTCCGAGCTCAAGAAAGCCAAAGAGTTCGTTTTCGATACCGAAACAACTTCAACCGATGCGCTGCAGGCGCACATTGTCGGCCTTTCGTTCTGTTTTGAACCGCACATAGCGTATTATCTGCCTGTTGAGGTTGAGCGAGACCCGGAATCCGGCGGCACGTCCTTGTTTGACGCGGCAAAGCCAGCCGCAAAGCGTCCCGCCGAAAAATTATTCCCCTTGAAAAAAGTTCTCTCCGACATCAAACCGATCTTTGAGAATGAAACGGTCAGAAAATACGGACAGAACGCGAAATATGACATGCTCGCTCTCTCGCGCAAGGGCGTATGGACGAGGGGAATAGCATTCGACACTATGGTCGCAAGCTACGTGCTCCGGTCGGAAGGACAGCACAACCTGGACGCACTTGCCAGCGAGTATCTGAATTACACAATGGTGTCGTTTGATGAGTTGACGGGGACCGGAAAGGACCGAAAAGATATCCGTGATGTACCGGTGGCCGAGGTGGGAAATTATTCTGCTGAAGATGCCGACATTACGTTTCAGCTATCGAATGTCCTGCACGATAAACTCGCCGCTCAGGGAATGATCGCGCTGTGCAATGACGTTGAATTCCCGCTTATTGGCGTTCTTGCGGAGATGGAATTTGCGGGGATCACGATCGATGTGCCCTTCCTCTCGGGGATGTCGAAGGACCTAGAACGTCAGCTCGATACTCTCGTTTCGAAGATCTACGATGATGCCGGCGAAAAGTTCAACATCAACTCGACGCAGCAGCTCTCTGTGATCCTCTTCGAGAAGCTGAAATTATCGCCGGTGCGGAAAACGAAAACCGGGTTCTCGACGGACGTTGCTGTCCTTGAAGCGCTCAGGAGAGAACATCCGATCGTTGAACGTATGCTCGAGTACCGGCAGCTGTCGAAGCTGAAATCCACCTACATTGACGCCCTGCCAAGGCTGATCCATCCGGCGACCGGGCGCGTACATACATCGTTCAACCAAACCGTCGCGGCCACCGGCAGGCTCTCGAGCAGCGACCCGAATTTGCAGAACATCCCGATCCGCTCCGATATCGGAAGAGAAATCCGCCGGGCATTTGTTCCGGGGGGCAAGGACATGGAGATCCTGTCGGCAGACTACTCACAAATTGAGCTGCGCATCATGGCCCATATCTCGGGAGATGAAGGCCTGCTCGGAGCGTTCATTTCGGGGGAAGACATTCACGCCACGACGGCGGCGAAAGTGTTCGGCGTCTCACAAAAGGATGTTACGCGCGACATGCGCCGAAAAGCAAAAGAAGTGAATTTTGGAATTATGTACGGCATCGGTCCGTTCGGACTGGCATCGAGGCTCGAGATCACGCAGGCCGAGGCAAAGGAGATCATCGCTAGATATTTCGAACGGTTTCCCAAGGTCAACCGGTACATCGCAGAAACGATCGCGAAGGTGCGCCAGGAGGGCTACGTCTCGACGCTCCTCGAACGCCGGCGCTATCTGCCGGATATCCACAGCAAGAACGCGAACCTCCGCGCGAACGCGGAACGGCAAGCGATCAACATGCCGATCCAGGGGACGGCCGCGGATATGATCAAGCTGGCGATGATCAAAATTCAGGGGGAGCTAAAAACAAAGAACCTGCAGAGCAAAATGCTCCTGCAGGTTCACGATGAACTGGTGTTCGAAGTGCTGAAGAAAGAAGAAAAGGTTGTGCAAGAACTTGTCGAACGGAATATGAAGAATGCTCTTCAACTCAACGTCCCGATTGAGGTCGAGATCGGGGCCGGGAAGAATTGGCTCGAAGCGCACTAAGATACCTTCCCCCTCAGCGCCCCGGCTCAACGCCGTCACGTCTTCCACCGTCTTAACAGCATCGTTGCGCCGATCAGAATAAGCAGCAGCGGCCAGTACGATCCTATCGTATGCCAGACGTCCCTGCTGTACCAATAGCCGAGATGCGTCAGCATCAATGCCGCGCCGAGTCCGAGAAAAATGACCGACGGGATCAGGAGATGCCAGTCCTTCATGTTGAAGACGAACAGCATGAAAAACGCGATCCCGACGATGATGATGAACGCGGGAAAATAGATCGAGAATGACCCGTGGATAAAGCCTCCCTTCCGCAGGAAGAAGAGAATCCCCGCAAGAAAGCAGAGGGTCCCGAAGAACACTTTACTCCTGTCGTTGCTGATGAACGATCGAAGAACAACCGCCGCGCCGTAGACGATCAGCCCGAGCCAGATCAACGCCCAGCCCCCGATATGAATGACGCTCATCTGATTCAGCAATAGTGCGACTCCCAACAGAACGAGTACCAGGCCGATGATAGGAAACCGATTGAAATTATTCTGTTCCATGATCTTTCCCTGTCAAGAAGTTCTTAGAGGTTAGGTTGAGGTTCGTACGGTACGAGCAGCACGAGCGTTATGTACAGGACGATACCTGCGCCGAACGAAGCCAGGCATAAAATAATGTAAAGCAACCGGAGGAGCGTCGAATCGATGGAAAAATATTTTGCCAGTCCGCCGCACACCCCGCCGAGCTTCTTATCGGTCCTCGAACGCCTGAATACCCTGTAGGGGGCCGAAGGAGGGGGCATTTCGGTCTGCACATCGGCAGGCGGTTCTGCCGGACCCCGTTCCGCCTGACGATAGTAAATGATCGCCATGCCGAGCAGGATCAGGAGGATCGGGAAAATGAAGCTCCACGAGAAATCAAACAAGTGAAGGAATGAAAACATGCCGAGATTTGAGAACAGCACGATCGCGCCGCCGACGATGAGGGCGATCCCGAACAGTTTTCTTGCGTTCGTCGACCTCGATTGAATCGGCGCCTGCATCCCTGCGATGTCGATCATTTGCTTCGGCATGATGATCGCGCAGGCGATATAAAGTATAAACCCCGAGCCGCCAAAAAATGCCAGCAAAACAAAGAGCACCCTCATGATGACCGGGTCAACATCAAAGTACTCCGCAAGCCCGCCGCATACGCCGGCGATGATCTTGTTGGTTCGCGATTTGAACAATCGTTTCGGTTCCATAAACACCTCAACCGTCTAAGTGCCGCTTCTGGAGATTTCCGACCTCACACTGTATTACGAAAGTTTTACCGCAATGTTACAGGGCAAAACATGCCTCTTTTCGCATGACTCGGAAAAGAATAGTATATCTAAAGGGATTTGTCAAGCCTCTGCCGCATAAACAAAAAAGCCTCATTCAAACGATGAGGCTTTGCGTCCGGTGACCAGGGCGGTTAAACTTCCATGATCTCTTTTTCCTTGGCGGCAAGAAGGGCGTCGACTTCCTTGATATGATTGTCCGTGGACTTCTGCACCTCTGCCTCCCCCCGTTTTCGCTCGTCTTCGGAAAAGTGCTCGTCCTTTTCGGCCTTCTTCAGATGCTCGATCGTATCGCGGCGGACGTTGCGGATCGCAATCTTCCCTTCTTCCCCGAATTTTTTTACGAGCTTCACAAGCTCTTTGCGCCGCTCCTCGTTGAGCGGCGGGATCGGAACGCGGACGACCGTGCCGTCCGTCCCGGGGTTCAGTCCCAGGTTGGCGGCGATGATCGCCTTTTCGATATGCGTCAGCATCCCTTTATCCCACGGAGTGATGGTGATCAGGTGGACGTCCGGAACGCTGACGCTCCCCACTTGATTCAGCGGCGTCATGGTGCCGTAGTAATCTACTTTCACCGAATCGAGAAGCGCCGTTGTCGCTTTTCCCGTCCTGATTTTTGTCAGTTCAACGCGCACGACATCGACGGCCTTGTGCATTCGCGCCGAGCTGTCGCTTAAGATTTGTTTTAGCATAGCCTCACCCAACGATAGTATTGGATTAGTTGATGGCAGCAGCGCTGTCGTTCACCGCGGTCCCGACTTTTTCACCGAGCACCAATCTCCGCAAATTCGAAGGAATGTTCATATTGAAGATGGCGATCGGAAGATGATTCTCTTTGCAGAGGGTGATCGCAGTCATGTCCATAACGCGCAGATCTTTCCGGAGCACATCCTGGTAAGAAATTTGGGGGAAGTGTTTGGCCGATGGATTCTTCTCCGGGTCGGAATCATAGACTCCGTCGACGCGGGTTCCCTTGATGATCACATCGGCTCCGATCTCGATGGCTCGGAGAACCGCGGCGGTGTCCGTCGTAAAATACGGATTCCCGGTGCCGGCGGCGAAGATCACCAGCCGTCCTTTTTCAAGGTGGCGGATCGCGCGGCGCCGGATGAACGGCTCGGCAATCCTCTCCATGTTGATGGCGGTCTGGCAGCGCGTGAACACGCCGTGGTGCTCGAGCGCGCTCTGCAGCGCTAGCGCGTTGATGACCGTCGCAAGCATGCCCATGTGGTCGCCGGTCACTTTGTCAATGCCGTCCGACGAGTTCTCGATGCCGCGGTAGATATTGCCCCCTCCGATCACGATCCCGATCTGGACGCCGAGCTCCTGCACGCTCTTGATCTCCTCGGCATAGCGCCCGATAACCTCTGAGTCGATCCCGTATTCCTGTTCGCCCATCAGCGATTCACCGCTGAGCTTGAGCATGATCCGCTTGAACGCTGCCTTCGACATGTGTTTCCTCTGCAATAAAAAGAAAGGTCTCGCGCGAGACCTTTCTTTTACCGGTTATTTTTCTTCGCCGAGTTGATAACGCTTGAATTGGCGGACCGAAAGTTTGTCGTTGTGCTTCGACGACGCTTCCTGCAGAACGTCCTTGATGACCTTGCTGGCGTCCTTGATGAAACTCTGCTCCAGAAGCACGACCTCCTGGAAATATTTTTCGAGGCGTCCGGTGGCGATTCGGTCGACGACCTGGTCCGGCTTCCCTTCGTTTTTCGCCTGCTGGCGGTAAATATCGAGTTCCTGGTCGACCACGTGCTTCGCCACCTGTTCGCGGGAAACGACGCTCGGGTTCATCGCGGCGGCCTGCATCGCAACATCGCGCGCTACCAGTTTGACCTCGGGAGACGCCGTGTTCGTCTCGAGCTCGACCAGAACGCCGATCTTGCTCCCCATATGCGTGTATGCTTCGATGACGCTGTTCTCGGCCCTGATGATGTCGAACCGTTTGATCTCCAGCTTTTCGCCGATCTTTCCGATCAGGTCGGACAACGCGTCCCCGACCGTTTTCTTGTCGCCGTATGGAAGGGCGAGCAACGCGGCGATTGACGACGGCGTCTTCTGTTCGACAATGGCGGCCACATCGTTCGCGAATTGAATGAAATCCTGGCTCCGCGCCACGAAATCGGTTTCGCTGTTGATCTCCACGATCACGCCGAGCTTCCCGCCGTTCGCAACTCTCGTCACGATGATCCCCTGGTTCGCAACCCGGTCAGCACGCTTCTCGGCGGTGGCAGCTCCCTTCTTCCGCAGAACTTCGATCGCCTTTTCCATGTCGCCGTTCGTCGCTTCGAGAGCTTTTTTGCAATCCATCATGCCGGCGCCGGTTTTTTCGCGTAATTTTTTTACTGCTTCACTCGTAATAGCCATACTGCTTTTTCTCTTCTCTGCTTTGGAGGATAAAATGAATGTTATTCTTTCTCTTCGATCTTCGCCGTTTCTTCTTTGCTGACGGGAGTTTCGGGTTCTTCATGCTTCTCATGTTCTTCAGCCACTTCCTGCTGGCGCGCTTTTGCTCGTTCCGTTCCTTCCAGAATCGCATTGGCAACCGCGTGCGTAATCACCTGCACCGTCTTGAGCGCGTCGTCGTTCGCGGGGATGATGTAATTGATCTCGTCCGGATCGCAATTCGTATCGACAATGGCAAAGACGGGGATCCCGAGCCGCCGCGCTTCTTTTACTGCGATCGCTTCCTTCTTCACGTCGACGACGAACAGCGCCCCCGGCAAACGCGTCATCTCGACGACGCCGGAAAGCGTCTTGCTCAGCTTATCTTTTTCGCGCGTAAGGAAAAGCCCTTCTTTTTTCGTGATCTTCTCGAACGTGCCGTCCGATTCCATCTTTTCGATATTGGTCAGCCTCTTCACGCTCTTTCTGATCGTCGTGAAATTCGTCAACGCCCCGCCGAGCCAACGCTCGCTGATATAGTACTGGTTGCAGCGCTTTGCTTCTTCGAGGATGACGTCCTTGGCTTGTTTCTTCGTCCCGACAAAGAGGATCTTTTTCCCTTCGGCGGCGATGGTGGCAATGGCGTTGCACGCCGCTTCCAGCAATTCCTGCGATTTCTTAAGGTCGATGATATGAATCCCGTTGCGCTCCATAAAAATGTACGGCTTCATCTTGGGATTCCAGCGGCGGGTGAGGTGCCCGAAATGGGCGCCCGCACCGAGGAGGTCGGCGAGTTCTACACGTGGCATGGTCTTCCTTTATGGTTAGTTTTAGTCTTCTACTTTCGTCATCCTCGTCCGGGATGGCGCCGAAGCGCCACACTTCCGTATAAGTCGGAAAGTATGCTTGATAGAGCGGCACAGAGGAGGGCGGACAGAAACCGGTCCGCCGGCACCCTGCTACCGTTTAGAAAATTGAAATCGTTTACGGGCTTTCTTCTGTCCGTATTTTTTTCGCTCGACCATGCGCGGGTCGCGGGTCAGGAGCGAATGGGTCCGCAGCGAACTGCGGTATTCATCGCTGGCCTCGACCAGGGCGCGCGCAATGCCAAGGCGGACTGCGCCGGCTTGGCCGGCTGCTCCCCCTCCTTCAACGGTCACTGCAGCATCGTACTTGCCGGCGGTTTCAGTAACGGCGAACGGCTTCGTGATATTCGCCCGGTAAATTTCCTGCGGAAAGTATTTTTCAAACGGCTGTTTGTTCACAACGATCACCCCGGATCCGGCTTTCAGGATCACCCGGGCTACAGAAGTTTTGCGTCGTCCGACTGCGGTAATATTGTGCTGAGGCATTCTCTTCCTTCAATCTCGATAATGAATTAATTCTTCACCGCCAGAGCTTCAGGCTTCTGCGCCCCGTGCGGATGCTCGGTTCCGGTGTATACCTTCAATTTCTTAATGATGCGTTTCCCCAACCGGTTGTGCGGAAGCATCCCTTTCACGGCATGCTCAATGACCCTCTGAGGATTCTTCTTCAAGACATCTTTGAAGCTCTCAAAAACGGCGCCGCCGGGATAGCCGGTGTAATGGAAATACTCCTTCATATCGGTGCGCTTCCCGGTCACTTTGACTTTCTCCGCGTTCACAACGATGACGAAATCGCCCGCATCGATATTCGGCGTGAATGCGGGTTTGTGTTTTCCGCGAAGAATTTTTGCCACTTGCGTCGCAATTCTTCCGAGCGTTTGCCCCTGAGCGTCGACAAGATACCACTTTTGTTCGATTTCGCTCTGTTTATAGAAATACGTGCTTTTATCTCCGAAAGCCACAAAACCTCCACGGTTCAATGTTCAAAATTATGAAGCTTTTAAATTTACGCCAAATACGTCGAAAAAGCAAGGCTTTTTTTGGAAAATCACAGGACGAGCTTCCAGGGGTTTTCGAGGTTGGCCTTTACTTCCTGCATAAACTCTGCGCCGATTGCCCCGTCCACGACACGGTGGTCGCACGAAAGGGTCAGCTTCATCCGGTTCCCGACAACTACATGCCCGTTTTCCGCTACCGGCGTTTCAGTGATCGCGCCCACCGCGAGAATGGCCGCTTCGGGGGGATTGATGATCGCAGCGAACTCTTCGACTCCGAGCATGCCGAGGTTACTCACGGTAAATGTCCCACCGCTGAATTCTTCGGGCTTCAGTTTCTTTTCGCGAGCCTTCGCCGCCAGTTCTTTCGATTCGCCGGCGATCTCGAAAAGAGTTTTCATGTCCGTGTTGCGGATCACCGGCGTGATCAGACCGTCGTCGATCGCAACGGCGACGCCGACGTTGATCGCTCCATGTTGGATGATCTTTTCAGGCGTGAAGGTCGAATTGACCTTAGGGTGATTGCGAAGTGCGTACGCGCATGCCTTGACGATAATGTCGTTGAAACTCACTTTCACATCGCCGCCGGTGTTCAGCGAATTCCGAAAATCGATCGCCCGTTTCATATCAACGTCATACGTCACATAGAAGTGCGGCGCGGTCGTCTTGCTCTCGACCAGCCTTTTGGCGATCGTCTTGCGCATCAGCGAAACAGGGAATTCCTTGGTCGTGCCCGGAGCGTACGTCCGCGAAGGACGTCCGGAGAGTCTGGAAAGGGATGCTTCGAGGTCTTTCTTCACAATGCGTCCCATCGGACCGGAACCGTTGATGGCGTGCAGGTCTATTTTGTTCTGCGCCGCAATGGCCTTCGCCAACGGAGAAACTTTTATCCGTCCGTCTCCCCCTCCCGGCGATGCAGAAGCGACGGACGGCGCAGCGTGCATCTCCTCTGCTGGTTTCGGAGGCGGCGGAGCGCTTGCAGGCGCACCGTGCCCCGCGCTTGGAGCTGGACTTTCCACGAGCAGCGCGGAGATGTCTTCCGAAGCAGAGCCGATAATCGCGATCGGCTTGCCGACGGCGGCTCCTTTCCCTTCGGGGATAAAGATCTTTCTCAACACGCCGGTATCGTAGGCTTCGAGTTCCATGTCGGCCTTATCGGTCTGGACCTCGGCGATGATCTCTCCTTGCTTGACTGGATCGCCTTCCTTCTTCAGCCACTTGAGAATGATCCCTTCTTCCATGGTGTCGCTGAGTTTCGGCATTGCTATTTTGGTCGCCATCTTTTTGCTTTCCCGTTGTGAAATTGCTTTTACCGATAGAGAACTTTTTTAACAGCCGCGATGACCTTTGCCGGACTTGGCAGCGCCTGCCTCTCGAGGTTCGTCGCATACGGCATCGGAATGTCGGCTCCGGTTAATCGCTCGATCGGTGCATCGAGATAATCGAAGGCCTTGGTGTAGACGCGGCTCGAGATCTCGGCTCCGACGGACGCGAACGGCCATGCTTCCTCAACGATCACGCATCGGTTTGTTTTCTTGACCGAATTGATGATGAGGTCTTCGTCCAGAGGACGGATGGTGCGAGGATCGATGACTTCGGCTTCGATCCCCTCCTTCATCAATTCGTCGGCCGCGGCAAGAGAGACGTGAAGCATCTTCGACCACGCGACGATCGTCACATGCTCTCCTTTGCGTTTGATGTCTCCGACGCCGATCGGAATCGTATACTCTTCTTCCGGAACTTCTCCTTTATGCCCGTACATCATCTCGCTTTCCATGAACATCACCGGGTTGTCGTCCCGGATCGCCGACTTCAGCAACCCTTTTCCGTCCGCGGGCGTCGAAGGCATGATCACGATCAAACCGGGAACGTGTGCGAGCATCGATTCGAGCGATTGCGAGTGCTGCGATGCCAGCGCATGCGCCGCGCCGGACGGGCCGCGGACCACGATCGGAACCTTGAATTGTCCGGCGGACATGTACCGGATCTTGGCGGCATTATTGAACAGCTGGTCGAACGCCAGGATGGCGAAATTCCACGTCATCATCTCCACGATGGGCCGGAGGCCCACCATCGCCGCTCCGATGCCGAGACCGGCAAAGCCGGCTTCCGTGATCGGGGTGTCGATAACTCTTTTCTCGCCGAACTTCTGCAGCATTCCCTGGCTCACCTTGTATGCGCCTTGATACTGTCCGACCTCCTCCCCCATCAAAAAGACGTTGGAGTCGCGCTCCATTTCTTCGCACATTGCCTGGTTCAACGCTTCACGAAATGCAATCACTGCCATACTTCATTCATCCTTTTCAAAATTAAACGTAGACGTTTTCATACAAAAAATCGGCCGGCGGCTCGGGGCTGTGCTCGGCGAATTCGACCGATTCATCGACGATCTTCTTGATCTCCAACTCCATCTCATCGATGACCGATTGGCTGAGGATCCCCGCATCAAGCAACTCATGGCCGAATGCCGGAATCGGGTCGCTTTTCTTTTGCTCTTCGACCTCCTCTTTCGTCCGGTAATGGCCGTGGATCGGGTCGGACATCGAGTGCCCTCTGAATCGGTAGGTCCGGGCCTCCAGCATCGTCGGAAGGCTTGATTTGCGGGCGCGGTCAACTGCTTCCTTTACGACGCGGTACATTTCCAGCACATCCATGCCATCCACCCACTGCCGTGTCATGTCGTACGCCGATGCCTTCTGATAAATGTCCCACACCGCCGTCGATCGTTCGACCGCAGTCCCCATTCCGAAACGATTGTTTTCGCAGATGAAAACAACGGGGAGCTTCCACAGGGCTGCCAGGTTAAGTGTCTCATGAAAGACCCCCTGGTTCGCGGCCGCCTCGCCGAAGAAACAGATTGTCACCGAATCTTTTCCGAGATACTTGGATGCAAAGGCTGTTCCCGATGCGAGCGGCACATGGCCCCCGACGATTCCATAACCTCCCATAAAGCCTTTTGCCGCATCGAACATGTGCATCGAACCGCCGATGCCTTTCGAACAGCCGGTGAACTTGCCGAACAGCTCTGCCATAATTGCCTTCGGGTCCATCCCCCGTGCGATCGCATGCCCGTGGTCGCGGTACGCGGAGAAAATATAATCGTCCTCGCGAAGCGCAGCAATGGCGCCGACGCCGACCGCTTCCTGACCGATATACAAATGGCAGAAGCCGCCGATTTTACTTTTTCCATACTCCTGCGCCGAGCGCTCTTCGAACCTGCGGATGAGAAGCATCTGACGGTACAAGTCGATGAGCTTTGCGTTGGATAATCCGAGATTCTTCCAGCGATTCGCCTTACCTTCCTTTGATTCTTTTTTCAGTGTTGCCGTTGCCATTCATTCTCCTTATGATAAAATATTACACTTGGTCAGCCGCATGGTAGGAACTGCGGACGAGCGGCCCCGATTCGATGTAGCGGAATCCCATTTCGAGCCCCTGTTTTTTCAGCCGCGTAAATTCTTCTGGATGGACATAGCGCTCAACGGGGAGGTGCGCCGCCGTCGGCTGCAGGTACTGGCCGAGCGTCAGGATGTCGCACTCGACCCCGCGGAGATCGCTCATCGTCTCGACCACTTCTTCCATCGTTTCCCCGAGCCCGAGCATCAAGCCGGATTTCGTCAGGAATCCTTTCTGCTTCGCGCGAAAAAGCAGCTCGAGCGAGCGATTATAGTGGGCTTGAGGACGGACTGTCTTATAGAGCCGCGGAACCGTTTCCGTATTGTGGTTGAGTATGTCAGGCTGAGCGTCGAGGACGATGTTCAGCGCCGTTTCGTTTCCCATAAAATCCGGAATAAGCACTTCGATGCGGCATGCCGGTACGCGGCTCCGGATCTCCCGGATCGTGTCGGCGAAAATCTGCGCTCCACCGTCGAACAGCTCGTCGCGATTGACCGACGTGATGACCGCATGCCGGAGGTTCATGACCTCGACCGCCTCGCCGACGCGGCGCGGCTCATCCTTGTCAAGAAATTCGGCGCGTCCGGTTTTCACGGCGCAGAAACCGCAGCTTCGCGTGCACGTGTCGCCGAGGATCATGAACGTTGCGGTCCCCGAATTCCAGCATTCCCCCATGTTCGGGCAGCGGGCTTCCTCGCACACGGTGTGCAGGCGGTTTCCGTCGATCAAACTTTTCAACCGCGAATAATTTTCTCCGCCGGGTACGCGGGCCTTCAGCCATTCCGGCTTCCGGGGACGTTTCACTTCTATTTCATGGATAATCGTTTCCATCGCGCTTAAACACCTTTGCTCACGTCAAAATTCTCCAAATGCTCCACGAGCCGCTGCAAAAACATCCCCCCAAGGGCGCCGTCGATGATCCTGTGGTCGTACGACATGGAGATATACACCATGGAGCGAATGGCGATCGCATCATTAACAACGATCGGCCGCTTCTTAATGGCACCCACACCGAGTATGGCAACTTGCGGCTGGTTGATGATCGGGAACCCGAACAGGTTACCGAAAATGCCGGGGTTGGTGATCGTAAACGTTCCCCCCTGGACATCTTCGGGCAAGAGCTTTTTCGTCCGTGCGCGGTTCGACAGATCGTTCACCGCACGGGCAAGTCCGATAAGATCTTTACCGTCCGCATGCTTGACGACAGGAACAATTAAGCCATTTTCCAGCGCAACAGCAACTCCGATGTTGACGTCTTTTCGGATCAGGATCGAATCGCCGTCAACCGAAGCGTTGAGCATGGGAAAATCTTTGATCGCTTTGACGACCACATCGACGAAGAACGGCGTGAACGTAAGCTTGAAGCCTTCCCGCCGTTCAAACTCGGCTTTGTGCTTTTCCCTGAATGCGACGATCTTTGAAACGTCCGCTTCTGTGACCGAACCGACATGTGCCGAAGTATGGACGCTTCGCACCATGTGCTCGGCGATGGCCTTCCGCATCGAATCCATCTTGATGATTTCAATCCCGGTTGAAGGCGAGGAGGGCGTTGAGGTCCTTGCCGCAGCCGGTGCCCGGTTCGATTTCTTCCGTTCGACGTAGTCTAAGATATCTTTCTTCGTGACCCGGTCGTTTGCTCCGGTTCCGGAAATCCCCTCCAACTCACTTAATGAGATCCCTTCCGTCCGTGCTATGTTCAGGACAAGGGGTGAAAAAAATCTGCCGGCGTCGGTCGAGATGTGCTGTCCGACCGCTGCCGGTTGGGTTCCAGACTGAGCATGAGTCGATTGAGCCGATCGAGCAACTTCAGGCTTGGCGCCCTGGCTGCCTAACTCGATGTTTCCATGACCTTGCACCAATGGAGCATGGACATCGGTTTGAATTCTCGCAATGACAGTATGAACATCGACGGTCTTCTGTTCTGGAAAGAGGAGTTCCGCAACGAGTCCTGACGAAGGCGAAGGGATCTCAGAATCGACCTTATCCGTGCTGATCTCGAGCAAGGTCTCATCCTTGGCGATCTTGTCCCCCACCTTCTTATACCATTTGGTGATCGTCCCCTCGGCAATGCTTTCCCCCATTTGGGGCATGATAACGTCGACTATGGCCATACGTGGTCTCGATTCTGTTCGATGGTCTTGCTAGAAACTATCTCAACAATGAAATTAGATTGACCCTTCGGCACGTCCCCTCAAAGAGTCGCTTTTGTTCGGCGACCGTTGGGGGACTTGCTCAGGGTGAACACATCGGCGGTTCATCCTGTCCCCAAAGGACCCCTTCGGGGAGCAAGCGAACGAAGTGAGCGCATCGTCAACGACCCTGCGGGTCGCAGACCCGTTGGGAAGGATGAAGCGACATAATACTGAGATAGCTTCTAATATGCCGCTAACTCTTTCAGAGCCGCCAGAATTTTTTCTCTGTTTGGAAGAAAATACTCTTCGAGCGTCGGTGCAAAAGGCGTCGGGGTGTCGATCGCGCCGATCCGCTTCACCGGCGCATCCAGATGGTCGAACGCAAACTCTGCGACAAGCGCTGCGATCTCTCCGCCGATGCCGCCGGTGACCGAATCTTCGTGCACGATCAAAACTTTTCCAGTCTTTCTCACCGACGACAAGATCAGATCTTTATCGAGCGGCGCCAAACTCCGCAGGTCGATCACTTCGACCTCGACCCCATCCTGTTGCTCGATCAATGCCGCTGCCTCGATCGACGGATGAAGGGTCGCGCCATAGGTGATCAGGGAGCAATCGCTCCCCGGGCGCTTGATATCTCCTTTTCCGATCTCGATCACATAATCGTCATCGGGGACTTCACCTTTGACATGCCGGTACAATCTTTTGTGCTCAAAATACAGAACGGGGTTCGGGTCGCGAACCGCCGCTTTGATCAATCCTTTGGCGTCGTACGGCGTCGCCGGCGCGACAAGCTTCAATCCCGGCTGATGAAAAAACCATGCTTCGGGATTCCGCGAATGGAACGGCCCGCCGTGAATCCCGGCGCCCGACGGCAGCCGGACGACCATCGGCACGGGAAGATTCCACCGGTAATGGATCGAGGCGGAATTGTTGATAAGCTGATTGAATCCGTTGGTGACGAAATCGGCGAACTGCATTTCCGCAACGGGCTTCATTCCTGCCAGCGCTGCGCCGGTCGCGGCTCCGAGAATTGCGGACTCGGCAAGGACTGTGTCGATCACCCGATCGTTCCCGAAATGCTTGAGAAATCCTTTGGTGACCTTAAACGCTCCGCCGTATTCGCCGATGTCCTCTCCAAGGAGAAACACCGACGAATCGCGCTCCATCTCTTCCCACAATCCCTTGCTGATAGCTTCAATATACGAGATGACTGACAAATGACTTTCGTAATGGAAAAAACAGCTTTCTAAAGAACATTATTCCGCAAAAACACCGACCGTCGCCTCCTGCGGCGCCGGATACGAACTCTTCACTGCAAATTGAGTCGCCTCATCGAGCTCGTCCGAGATCTTTTTCCCAAGTTCTTCCTGGATGCTTCTGGAAAGAATTCCCTTCTCGATCAACTGCTTTTCGAATTTAACGATCGGATCCTTCTTCTTCCAGCCGTCCAACAATTTTTGAGGGACGTATTCAGCGTTGTCGTTCACCGAATGTCCGTGCATTCTCATCGTAACAGATTCGATGAGAGTCGGGCCTTCACCCTTGCGGGCGCGGTCAACCGCCTGTTTGCATACCGTATAGACTTCCTCGACGTCCGTACCGTCGATGGTAAACCCCGGGATCCCGTAACCGGCCGCCCGGTCCGACAATCTCTCGACGATGAACTGCTTGGCGATCGGCGTCGAATAGGCGAACTGATTGTTCTCGACGATCAGCACAAGGGGAAGCTTCATAACCGAGCACATTGCCAGCGATTCGTGAAAATCGCCCACATTACTCCCTCCGTCCCCGATGTAGGTCATCACAACCGAATGCTCTTTCCGCAGCATGCACGCAAGCGCGACGCCCGCAGCGACCGGTATCATTGCCGCAAGATGGCTGATGTTGCCGTAGATCCTCAGCAACGGGTCTGCGTAATGTCCAGTTCCATCGCGGCCGCGCGCCGGGGAGTTTTCCCGCCCTAAATGCTGCAGCATCAGATTCCGAACGGTCTGCCCTTTAACGAAATGAGCGCCGAGGTCCCTATGCATCGGAAATATATAGTCTTCCTTGTTCAGACAATACGCGCTGCCGATCGCGGTCGCTTCGTTGCCGTTTCCGCTGAACGCTCCTCCGACAATTTTTCCCTGCCGGTACAACGTGACAATCGTGTCCTCAAACTCACGCGTCAGGCGCATGTAATAATAAAGCTGAAGCAGATCGTCCTTTGCGAGATGAGGCTCTGCGCTTTTGCGGGAACGCGAAACCGCCGATCTTTCTCTTTTTGATTTAACGGCTGCGGCCATTGGGTTACGGATCAAAATTCCGCGATCTTTTTCAGCGCTGATACGATATCACTCTCCTGGGGGAGAATCGCGCTCTCAAGCGCGGGGGCAAACGGAATCGGCGCATCCTTTGCCGCTACTCTCGTCACCGGCGCGTCGAGCCACTGGAAACATTCTTCTGCGATCACGGCCCCGATCTCGGCGCCGAATCCGCCGGTGCGGGTGTCTTCATGGACGATCAGCGCTTTGCCGGTCTTCTTCACGGATGTCATCACCGTTTCTTTATCCCACGGGCAAATCGTGCGCAGGTCGATCACTTCGACGCTCGTTCCCTGTGCCTCAAGTTTTTTCGCCGCATCCAACGAGCGCTGGACCATCATTCCCCATGTAATAATGGTAATATCATCCCCCGTTTTTTTCACGCTCGCAAGGCCGAACGGCAAAAGATAGTTTTCATCCGGCTCCGGGCTGGACGCGAATCCCTGTCGGTATAATCCCTTGTGCTCGCAGAACAATACCGGGTTATCCTCGCGGCAGGCGGTCTTCAGCAAACCTTTTGCGTCCGCGGCATTGGACGGCATCGCAATCCACAAACCGGGCATGTGAGCAAAAAAACCTTCGATGCTTTGGCTGTGATACAGTCCGCCGCGAATGTATCCTCCGACGGCAACCCGTACAACAACGGGACAAGAGAAGTTGCCGTCCGAGCGGTAACGGAGCGTCACAAGTTCGTCTTTGAATTGCATGAACGACGGCCAGATGTAGTCGCCGAACTGGATCTCGACCACCGGTTTGTAGCCGAGGATGGACAGGCCGATCGCCGTTCCGACAATGCTCGCTTCCGCCAGTTGGGAGTTGAAGGCGCGTTCTTCGCCGAAAGCTGCCGTCAATCCTTTTGTTGCCGTGAACACACCCCCCTTGCTCCCGGCGACATCCTCGCCGTAGACCAGCATCTTCGGGTTGTGCTTCATCTCTTCATGGAGCGCATGGTTCACTGCGTCAACCATGACGATGTTTTTGCCCGAGTGCTTGGGCTCGGTGAAATTGTCCTTTGGAACAATGATGCTTGGAGAAAAGACATTTCGTTCAGCGGTGTCGGCCGACGGACTCGGCTGCGCCTCTGCCCGTTCTGCAGCTTCTTCTACTTCTCTTTTAATTTCGGTTTTAAGACGATCGAGCTCAGCGTGGTCGAGAACTCTTGAATCGAGAAGCATCTTCTCAAACTTCGGCAGCGGATCGGCCTGCCGGTTCTTTTCAATTTCTTCCGGGGTCAGGTATTTCTTCGGATCATCGGACGATGAATGAGGAAACAATCTGACAACCTTTGCCTCGATGAGGCTCGGTCCCTTTCTTGCGCGCGCGTACCCTACGGCCTCTTGCGCTGCATGGTATGAAGCAGAGAAATCGGTGCCGTCCACATGAAGCCTGCAAAAATCGGGATAGCCTTGGGTCAGTTCATAGACGGAACCGCCGGCAACCTGATCCTTCACCGGAACCGAGATCGCGTATCCGTTATTCTGGATCATGAAAATCACGGGAAGCTTATCGCGGCTAGCCCAGTTCAGCGCTTCGCTGAATTCACCTTCGCTCGTCGCCCCCTCGCCAGATGAGACATAGACTACTTCGTCCCCCCCGCTTTTCACGAGGCCGATGGCTGTGCCGACTGCCTGGAGAAATTGCGTACCGGTCGGACTCGACTGTGCCGGAATATGCAGGACCTTGTTGCCGTAATGCGATGGCATCTGTCTTCCGTTGGAGCTTGGTCCTCCCACCCGGTGCATCGATTCTAGAAAAATTTCATACGGCGTCGAACCGTATTGGAGAGCAAAGCCGAGGTCGCGGTAGTACGGGTATGCCCAATCGTAGCCCGGCTTCATCGCCATCGCGGCAGCAACCTGACAGGCTTCGTGCCCCGGTCCGCTGATGTGAAATAATATCTTTCCCTGCTTCAGAAGCATCATCGATTTTTCGTCGATGCTCCTCGATAGAAACATCGACCGGAAAACCTGGACAAGCTGCGCGTTGGTCAATTGACCGTTGGAGGTATGTGCAACCTTCACCTGTTTCCCGCTCCAGTGAGGTGAGGTCTCCAATTTGTGCACGGTCATAACATTCTTCTTCACTGTCATGAAATCTTCTCCTCAACAGTAAACACATTTTCGAGACGATCGTTCGAGCAAAGCTCGTCGAGCGTCATCGATTGTGATGCGACTGAGAAAACAGATTCAAAATTACGAACGACCGCGTTTTCAACTTCCGACATCGGAACGTCGCGCCCTTTGAGCGCGCGAAGCGACGTTACCCCTTTATGGAAAATTCCGCAGGGGATAATTCTGTCAAAATAGGAAAGGTCGGTGTTCACATTAAGCGCAAACCCGTGCATCGTTATCCAGCGGCTTACTTTTACCCCGATGGCCGCAAGCTTGTCGTTCCTCACCCACACGCCGGTGTAACCTTCCGAACGGTCGCCATTGATAGTAAAGTCTTTTGCCGTGCGAATCAGGACCTCTTCAATGTCGCGCAAATATCGATGGATGTCGAGATAATGTTCGTTCAGGTCGAGGATCGGATATCCGACCAACTGCCCCGGACCGTGGAACGTGACGTCGCCGCCGCGGTCGATCGCGAACACGTCGATACCTTTTTCCCGCAGTTCACGGTCGCCGGCAAGAAGATGATTCCCATCAGCCCCTTTGCCGAGCGTATACACCGGTTCGTGCTCCGTCAGGAGCAAAACATCGGGAACACGATGGGCAAGACGTGCAGCGAAGATTTTTCTCTGCATATCCCACGCATCGGCGTACCGCGTGCGTCCAAGGTTAATGGTAAGAAGTTGATTCATGAGCAACGCTGGGCAACGATGATCAAACAATGGACTCTATATGTTCAACGCCTCGCCGTAGGCATCCAACGCCGCCTCGCCGACCCCTTCCGTCAGTGTCGGGTGGGCGTGGATGGTCTGAATGATCTGCTCACGGGTCGTTTCGAGCGTCCGGGCAACGGCAAGTTCGGCGATCATTTCGGTCGCTTCAGACCCGATGATGTGCGCGCCAAGAAGCTCGCCGTACTTCGCGTCGAAAATCAATTTGACGAAGCCTTCCGGTTCGTTGATCGCGAGCGCCTTGCCGTGAGAGCGGAACGGATACCTTCCGATCTTCAACTCGTACCCTTTTTCACGGGCCTTTTCTTCAGTGAGCCCGACGCTGGCCACCTGGGGCTGGCAGTATGTGCAGCCCGGGATATTATCATAATTGATCGGATGTGGATTTTTCCCCGCGATCCGTTCGACGCAGGCAATTCCTTCTGCCGAAGCGACATGAGCGAGCCACGGCGGCCCGTTGACATCGCCGATGGCGTAGATGCCGTCGACGTTGGTCTTGTAGGATTGATCAACCTTGATGAAGGTGCGGTCTGTCTTCACCCCCAGAGCTTCGAGTCCGAGGTTTTCAATATTTCCCTGGACTCCAATAGCCACCAGAGCGATGTCTGCTTTCAGGTCTTTCTTTCCTTCCTTATTGCTGACAGTCACAGTGACCTCTTTCCCGGTCGCAACGCCTTCGACTTTGGTCTCCGTGAGGATTTCAATGCCGTTCTTTGAAAAAACCCGCGCAAGCGTTTTCGTGACCTCTCGGTCTTCGATCGGAAGCAGGCTCGGCATCATCTCAACGATGGTGACTTTCGTACCGTATGCGTTGTAGAAATAGGCGAACTCCACTCCGATCGCACCGGCGCCGATGATCACCATGCTTTTCGGCGGAGCGCTCAGCACCATCGCTTCGGAGCTCGTGATCACCTGTTTGCCGTCGATCTTGATTGTCGGGAAGGTCTTCGGCCGGGCTCCGGTAGCGATGATGATGTGCTTCGCATTGATCCTCTCGGTCTTGCCGGCCTGAGCAACTTCAACAACTCCTTTTGAGGCGATCTTTGCCGTTCCCGGCAGATATTCTACCTTATTCTTCTTAAAAAGAAACTCGATCCCCTTCGACGACCGTCCCGCAATGTCCCTGCTCCGTTTCACGGCGACCGAAAAATCGGCCTTCAAATTATCGAACGAGAAACCGAACTCGTCCGCATGATGTAAAAGATTGTAGATCTCCGCGTTCTTGAGAAGCGCTTTGGTCGGAATGCAGCCCCAATTGAGACAGATGCCGCCGAGCTTATCCTTCTCGATGACCAGCGTTTTCAACCCGAGTTGCCCTGCACGAATGGCTGCGATGTATCCGCCGGGACCGCCGCCGATGACAACAACATCATATTGCTTCTCTGCCATGAATTCCTCTTAAAAAAGAAAAGAGGGAATAACAATTCCCTCTTTCAAATGAAAAGATTCATCACCCTCTACCCATAGAATTTCGACGTTCATGGGACCACAACTTCTCTTTTATAACGGCAATAAGGGAAAATGCGGCTAAAATATACTCAAACTGATTAGAAAAGTCAATCGAACTGAAGCAGCGGAAAGTTTCGACCCGCCAAGGAGCAAATTTCGCTGACAATATTTCCGGGACTGCTGTCGTTGTTTTCTCTGGCACTTTTATCGAATTCTTGATACTTTGATGCCTGATCGTCCAATCGCTGAGACATGCTTCTCGATTATTTTTGCTGAAAGGTACCGCATGGAAATTTTTTCGGTCGTCCGCGGTTTGATCGGCCTCGTCGTTGTTACAGGAATCGCTTACCTCTTCTCCCCCGAAAAATCATCGATCAACTGGCGGCTCGTCATCATCGGCATTGTGCTTCAGTTCGTCTTCGCTCTCCTCGTCCTCAAAGCCGCCCTGGGACAGATCATTTTTGGAACGATCAGCAAATGCTTCGTCCGCCTGTTCAGTTTTACCGCGAACGGTGCACAATTCGTCTTCGGTCCTCTTGCGACGTCGGTCGGCTCTCCCGGCAGCTTTGGATTCTTCTTCGCATTTCAGGTATTGCCGACGATCATTTTTTTCGCCTCGTTCATGGGAATTCTGTACCACCTCGGCATTATGCAGCGGGTCGTTCAGGCGATGGCGTGGGTAATGGCAAAATTCATGCGTGCGAGCGGAAGCGAGTCGCTGTGTGTTGCTGCCAATACATTCATGGGGCAAACGGAGGCCCCTCTGGTCATCCGTCCGTATTTGGCCACCCTCACCCAATCAGAGCTCATGACCATCATGACAAGCGGGATGGCGCATATCTCCGGCGGCGTCATGATAGCATATTACACAATGTTGGGCGCTGCTTATGCGGCGCTCCGGGGAACGTCGGTCGACGCTTCCCAGGTATATTTTGCGGGGCATCTCCTTGCGGCTTGCATCATGGCCGGTCCGGCGACGATCGTCGTTGCAAAAATTCTTTTCCCCGAAAAGGCCGAGCCGCTGACGATGGGAACGTTGAAGCTCAAGATCGAAAAGGCGCATTCGAACGTTATCGAAGCTGCAGCGTCGGGCGCATCGACCGGCGTCCAGTTGGCGCTGAACGTGGCAGGGATGCTGATCGCATTCATCGCGCTCATCGCATTGTTGAATTACGGTCTGGGATGGGTAGGAAAAGCGACCGGGTGGAGCGATATCACCCAGGCCCGTTTCGGCATGCCGGTCTCGTTCGAGCTCATCACCGGCCTCGTATTCCAATTTATCGCCTTCGCGATCGGCGTTCCGTGGAGCGATGCGCTGAGCGTGGGAAGCCTGATGGGGATCAAGGTCGTGCTGAACGAGTTCGTGGCCTATTCAAAAATGACCGATGCGATCACGGCCCACCAGCTCTCCCAAAAAGCAATCGTCATTGCCACGTATGCGTTGTGCGGTTTTGCAAATTTTTCTTCCATCGCGATCCAGATCGGTGGCATCGGACCGCTTGCGGAAAACCGCCGAAGCGACATCGCGAAGCTCGGTCTTAAATCGCTGCTCGGCGGAACGATCGCAACGTGGATGACCGCTTCCATCGCGGGGATGTTCGTCAATTGAACTTCTGAATCGCTGAATCATCTTTCACAGGCAGCAATCGTGGAAAAAGATCAAAAAAAATATTCCTGGTTCGCCCTCGGCGACATCAACGGATTCTTCGGCTTGATGTTCGACAACCTGACCGTCCTCTCTTTTCTCGCTGGGATCCTGATCTTCGCGTTCAAGTTCCCGGCTGACATTGTTTATACCAGAATGTTTCCCGGAACCGCGTTCGGCGTTCTCTTCGGCGATGCGGTGTATACCTGGATGGCGTTCCGGCTTTCCAAAAAAAACGGCAACACCAAGGTCACCGCGATGCCGTTGGGGTTGGACACCCCCTCGACCATCGGCATTGCGCTTGTCGTCCTCGGCCCCGCGTTCATCGGGCTGAAAGCCGAGGGCTTAAACGAGCGCGACGCCGCAATGATGACGTGGTACATCGGCATGGCAACGATGGTGATGATCGGATTGATCAAGGTCGTTTTTTCGTTCCTCGGCCAGTGGGTCCAACGAGTGGTACCGCAGGCCGGACTTCTCGGATCGCTCGCGGGTATCGGATTGGCGCTCATCGGGTTGGTTCCGCTGGTGGATATATTCAGCATGCCCGTGGTCGGATTGATTTCGCTCGGCCTCATTTTTTACTCTCTTGTCGCGCGCATCAAATTGCCGAAGAATTTTCCGGGAGTCTTCGCCGCGATTCTCGTAGGAACGTCCATCTATTACGCCCTTGGACCGACCGGCTGGATCGGTGGAACGTACTCCGGCATGCCGGCTATGGACCTGCATTTCGGCCTCCCGATTCCGACGCTCGGTTTTATAGAAGGATTGAGCCACGCATGGAAGTATATGCCGATCGCGATCCCGTTCGGATTGCTGACCGTCGTCGGCGGAATCAACGTCACTGAAAGCGCGCGCGTCGCGGGGGATGATTTCAACACACGCTCGATCCTTTTAACCGAAGCTTTTGCAACGCTCATTGCAGGGTTATGCGGCGGCGTTGCACAATCGACTCCGTACATCGGGCAGCCGGCATACAAACGCATGGGTTCACGCGCAGGATACACCTTATTGACAGGCGCTTTCATCGGCCTTGGCGGAGTCCTTGGCTACGTCTCGTTCTTCGTTGAACTCATCCCGCGGGCCGTGCTCGCCCCGGTATTGATCTTTGTCGCCTTGGACATTGTGGTACAGTCCTTCCACGCATGTCCCGTCCGCCATGCTCCGGCTGTCGCATTCGCGTTCTTTCCGACCGTGGCCCGGCTTCTGTCAATAAAATTTTCGAACCCGGACATCGTTCCGAGCGAAAATTTCCAGAAGCTCCTTGAAACGCCGGGAAGGACACTTCCGGAGATGCTCGTGACGATCGCACTTGGGAATGGATTTATCCTGACGGCAATGTTATGGGGAGGATTTTTGGCCGAATTGATCGACCGGCATTTGAAGCGGTCCTCGTTGTATCTGTTCCTCCTCGCAATCCTTTCGTTCTTCGGCATCGTCCACTCAGCGTCGCCGGATGGAATGATGTATCTGCCGTGGAGCCTTTCCGGCATGGCTCAGAAGATCCCGTACCAATTTACCTCGGCATATATTGTCTTAGCCGTCATGCTATTGGTTTTCTCTTTCACGAAGGAATCGCGCGAGCCGGCGCCGGAAGGAGAGTAGCTTTTCGGAGGGGTGGAAAAGGAATTTATCGAGACGCCTTGTCATAGCGTTGAGTGCGGCAAGGCGTTTTTCTTTTGGGTAATCAGGGCTGAAAACTGGACTGAATGCCGTCCATCGTTTGGGAGCGGGCTTTGATTTCGTTGAGCTTCTGCATGATCCGGATGACCGATGCGCTCCGTTCTTCAACGATCGAGCGGACAAAGCTGTGGACCTCCGGTTCGTCGCACTGCGAAAGCACTTGTTGATAAAAGCGAACGGTCATCGTCTCTTGCGCAAGGGCAGCCGTGAGCATCGCGCAGGTATTCCTGCACTGATGATCGCAGCGAAGATTGTCAAGGTTCATAATGGTCCTCCCTGTTCCTCTTTCTATGTGCGTCCGAAAAAGATCAATGCACTGCTTCATGAACCGCTTCGATCGCGGCGTGTTTACCGAGCTTCAGCGCTTCTTCATTCAGCGGCAGAAGATGATGATGGCGTTCGGGCAAGACGTCTTTCAGCGCCTTCAGAACATTTTCCGTGGAAACGATCGGACGCCGTTCGAGAAATGCCCCGAGCATGATCATGTTGGCAACCTGCTTTTTATTCAGTTTCAGCGCCTCTTCCTGCGCATCGATGCCGAGCGACTCTACATCCGTTCGGGGTGACGGTGCAATGACACTCGACGACTCGAAGAGAATCAGCCCCCCCGGTTTAACGGCCTCGGCGAATTTGTCGAGTGATGGCTGATTAAGAAGTATGGCCGAATCGTACTTCGAAACGATCGGCGAGCTGATTTTCGTCGGGGAGACGATAACGATGCAATTTGCCGTGCCGCCTCTCATCTCCGGACCGTACGACGGCATCCAGCTTACTTCTTTCCCTTCTTCCATTGCCGCGTACGCAATAATCTGTCCCATCGAGAGAACGCCTTGTCCGCCGAATCCGGCGATGATAATTTCATGGGGCGTATTCATTGTTCACCTTCTCCGAATTAATTTTGTTTCGGAACCTTCAAATCGCCGAGCGGATACAGCGGGAACATATTCTTCTCCATCCATTCATTCGCTTCCACGGGAGTCATCTTCCATCCTGAAGGACAATTGGAAACGACCTCGATAAAGCATGTCCCTTTTCTCAACGGCTGATACCTGAACGATGCTTCGATCGCCTTCTTCAATTTTCTTACCGCTCCCGGGGTGTGAACTGCTTGCCGCGTCACGTAGTATGCCCCCGGCAATTGGGCGACAAGCTCCGTTATCTTCAACGGGAATCCGATAAGATCGGAATTCCTTCCGTACGGCGTTGTCGAGGTCACCTGCCCGAGGATCGTCGTCGGCGCCATTTGACCGCCGGTCATTCCATAGATGGCGTTGTTGATGAAGAGCATCAGAATATTCTCGCCGCGGTTCACGGTGTGGATCGATTCCCCCGTCCCGATCGCGGCAAGATCGCCGTCGCCTTGGTACGAGTACACATAGTGATCGGGAAGGACGCGCTTGATTCCCGTCGCAACGGCGCTTGCCCGTCCGTGCGGAGCCTCCTGCATATCGACGTTCATGTAATTATACGCAAAGACGGAACAACCGACCGGAGCGACGCCGATAGTTTTATTCTGCAATCCCATTTCTTCGATCACTTCCATGAGCACCCGGTGAACGACGCCGTGTCCGCATCCCGGGCAATAATGCATCGTCGTCTCGGTCAATGTTGCCGGCTTCTCATAGACAAGCTGCATCGGACTTACTGCGGTGTCCATAGTTTCCTCACGATACTTTTGTTGTTTGATGCTTCTCCGCGATCGCTTCGATCTCGAAGAGGATCTCCTCCGGAGTCGGGATCATCCCTCCCATACGTCCTTTGAAATATACCGGCCGTTCGCCGTTCACCGCCAATTTCACATCTTCCACCATTTGCCCGGCGTTCATTTCAACCGCGAGAAATGCGTCTGTCGACGCCGCCAGCGCATGAATTGCATCGGAGGGGAATGGATAGAGCGTGATCGGCCGCAGCAATGCTACTGAAATGCCTTTTTCCTTTGCGAGCTCGATCGCCTTTTGACAAATTCTCGCGATCAAACCGAATGCGACAAGGACAATCTCCGGCCTCTTCTCCCCGGCCAGCTCATAGCGAACGTCTTGCTTCATGCGCCGGTACTTGTCCTGGAGCTTGAGATTGATCTCCTCCATCTTCTCCGGCTCCATATGAAGCGATGTCAGAATTCTCCTTTCGCCGTTGTGCGGTTTTCCCCTTGTCGCCCACGGCTTCTCCGGATACGGAAGGGATCCTTCCTGCGGCAACAGAACTTTTTCCATCATTTGACCGAGCGCGCCGTCTGCCAGGATCATAACGGGATTGCGGTACTTCTCCGCGAGACGGAAACCTTCAAAAACGAGATCAGCCATCTCCTGCACGGAAGCCGGGGCAAGCACCAGAAGTCGATAGTCGCCGTGTCCTCCTCCTTTCGTCGCCTGGAAGTAATCTCCTTGCGACGGTTGAATCGTTCCAAGTCCCGGGCCGCCCCGCTGGACGTTGACGATGAGACACGGAATTTCTGCCGACGACATGTACGAAATCCCTTCCTGCATCAAGCTTATCCCGGGACTTGACGATGAGGTCATCACGCGGGCGCCGGCCCCTCCCGCGCCGTAGATCATGTTGATCGCCGCCAATTCGCTCTCAGCTTGGAGGACCACAAAATTCCGCTTCGGCGATTCGACGGTGAGGTATTCGAGAATTTCGGATTGCGGAGTGATCGGGTAACCGAAGTACGCATGCATCCCCGCACGGATCGCCGCTTCGGCAAGCGCTTCGTTTCCTTTCATGAGGAGAGCTTCTGATCGTGAATCAGTTTGCATGAGGTCTACTCCCTAAACGGTCGGTAACTGAGACAAACATTACGCAACGGGAATTGCTTGGGCGGGGGATTTCACTTTTGCTTTCGGCTGCTGGTAAACGGTGATCGCGCTGTCAGGACAAACGAGCGCACAATTGATGCACCCGGTGCAATTGTCCTGCACCAGCAACGCGTACCGATATCCGTGCCGATTGATTTGGTCCGATAATCCGAGGCTATCTTGCGGACACGCTGCGATACAAAGCTCACATCCTTTACAGACATCCCGATTGATGAGAACTGTTCCACGTATCATGAGCAACTCCTGCGTGATGTTGTCTGCTTCTTATGCGTCGCTGTCGTTCAACTACTATGCCATCGGGATCGAGATCAAAGCCGTTGATTGACGCGGCTTTTCGAACAACATTGAAAGAGGTTTGGCAAGATTAAGAAGCCAACCGCAAGGGCTTCTTAATTCCAATAAGCTGGCCGTTGAGTATTTCAACGCCATAGATCCCTCTCAGCAAATTCTCGGCAGTTGTTCTCCAGAGAGCATATCAACGACCCTTGTCCCGCCAATGCGGCTTTTCATAAGGACCGTCTTGGGATGATCCGTCGCAACAGTGCCAATGATTGCCGCATATTTTCCCAGCGGATGGGAATGCATCACACGTAAAATGTTTTCAGCATCGTCTGCCGGAACTATCGCAATAAGCTTCCCTTCATTCGCGACATACAGGGGATCAAAACCAAGAATTTCGCAGGCACCGGAGACAGAATCGTCGACCGGAATTTTGTCCTCCTCGATCAGCATTCCGACGCCGGCGGTTTCAGCGATCTCGTTCAGAGCGCTTGCAATTCCGCCGCGTGTTGGGTCCCGCAGCACGTGAATGTGCCGGCTTGCATCCAACATGGTCCGAACCAAACCGTTCAAAGGCGCACAGTCGCTCACAACCTCTGTTTCGAATTCCAATCCTTCTCTCACCGACATAATGGCGATTCCGTGGACGCCGATATTTCCGCTGACGATGATCTTATCGCCGGCACGGGCCTGTTTCGGATTGATATCGATCCCGCTTTCAATTGTCCCGATCCCTGCCGTCGTGATGAAAATTTTATCCCCTTTTCCCTTATCAACGACTTTTGTATCACCAGTGACAAGCTTAACGCCGGCGTGTTCTGCGGCCGACTGCATCGAATTGACGACGCGCCACAATTCGTCCATCGAAAGCCCTTCCTCGATCACAAAAGCGGCAGAAAGATAGAGCGGTGTCGCCCCGCACATTGCCAGGTCGTTGACCGTTCCGTTCACTGCAAGCGTTCCGATATCTCCCCCGGGGAAAAAGATCGGATCGATGACGTACGAATCAGTCGTAAATGCAAGCCGCGCTCCATTGAGCGGAATGATCGCACCATCGTGGGATTGGTCAAGAAATTCATTATGGAACCGGGCGACGAACATTTTTTGGATCAATTGCTGCGAAAGTTTTCCGCCTCCGCCGTGCGCCAGCAGGACATTTTTGTAATCTTTGATCGGCAGAGGGCAAGACAGCTCTATCTTATTGCGTTCCATCGTATTTTGCTCTTTTTTCTGCTCTGTCAACGTTGGCCGTCGTTCTTCTAGACATTTCTATAATGATAATATGCCGCGCAGGCTCCTTCTGAGGAGACCATCGGCGCGCCTATAGGATGTTCTGGAGTGCACTGCGAGCCGAACACCGGGCACTCGTTTGGTTTCTTGAGGCCGCGAAGGATTGTCCCCGCAAGACAATCCGCCGACTCCCGCGCGTGAATTGTTGTCACCTCAAAAATTCTTTCAGCATCGAATTCTGCAAATTCTTTTCGCAATTTGTAGCCGCTTGCCGGAATTTCGCCGATGCCCCTCCAGGCCCTGTCGGTTATTTCAAACACCTCGGCGATGAGTTTCCGCGCCGGCCGATTTCCTTCCCGCTGAACGGACCGGGAATATTGGTTCTCCACTTCCGCCCTGCCTTCTTCGAGCTGCTTCACCGCCAGGTAAATTCCCTGAAGAATATCGACAGGTTCGAACCCCGTCACGACGATCGGAACACGGTACTTTTTGGCGAGCGGAATATATTCCTCGTACCCCATCACCGTGCAGACGTGGCCCGCTGCGAGAAACGCTTGGACATGATTGTCTTCGGACGACAATATCGCCTCCATCGCAGGCGGGACGAGAACGTGTGAACAAAGAATGGAAAAATTGTTCAGGCCTAGTTTTTTTGCCTGCCGCACGGACATCGCGTTGGCCGGAGCAGTTGTTTCAAATCCGACCGCGAAAAAAACGACTTTCTTCTCGGGGTTTTGCTGGGCGATCTTGACGGCATCGAGCGGCGAGTACACCATGCGGACGTTCCCCCCCTGCGCTTTCACGGCGAGGAGATCGTTGTGCGAACCGGGAACTCTCACCATATCGCCAAACGACGTGAATATCACGTCAGGCCGGGCTGCAATGGCAACGGCTTTGTCGATCATTTCCAGCGGAGTGACGCAGACAGGGCAGCCGGGACCGTGAACAAGAGAGACTTCTTTTGGCAAAAGAGATTCCAGTCCGGACTTGACGATGGTGTGTGTTTGTCCGCCGCAGATCTCCATCAATGTCCACGGGTGGACGAGGGTTCTTTTGATAAGGTCGGAATATTTTCGGGCGGCAGATTCGCTCCGGAATTCATCGACGTATTTCATTGCAGTCCGTCCTTTTCGGACACGTCGACATTCAATTCATCCAGCCCTCCGCTCATTTGGTCGAACAGCTTCAATGTTTCACGCGCTTCTTCTTCATCGACCTTGCTGATCGCAAACCCGACATGGACGATGACGTACTCGCCTATTCTAATATCGGGAATCCAATCCAGACAGACGGATTTCCTTATCCCGCTGAAATCGACGGTCCCCATGAGGGGCGCATCATTTCGGCCGTCGCGGATAAATTCAATGCCGACAACTTTGCCCGGAATTGCGAGGCACATTGCATTACCCTAAAATTTTTCAAGAACTTCATTCCCCTCGTTGACCTTCGAAAGAGCGATGCCCGACTCGATCACTACGCGATCATGGACCTTCGCGTTCATCAACAGCATCAACGGAACGTTCGTTATCGCCCCTCCGACGCGAACTTTTCCCACTGCCCGGCCATCTTCAATAAAAATTTCCACGATTTTCCCTGTCAGCACATTCATTGTATCCGCTCCTTCCGACTATGTGAGAGATTCTGTAAGCATTGATTCGATGTTAGAGTACTTCTTCGTTTTCAGTGTTCGATGTGCGGCATAAATTTGACCGAGCGCGATCCCCCCGTCGTTCGGCGGCACCCGCTGATGCCAGTATGGGCGAAACCCTTCTTGCTCCAACCGGCCGACCGTTCTTTCCAATAGATATTTATTCTGGAAACATCCCCCCGTCAAGACAACACGCTTCTCGCCGATTCTCCCGGCAACATCAATGATCATCTCGGCCATGGTATTGTGAAACTTGGCAGATGTCTCCGCGACTGGAATATTCTTCTTCACGTCGTCCAAAATTTGAAATACCGTCGGCGCCCAATCAATGGTCAGCGGCAAATCGGATCCTGATACGGCAAATGGATACGATTTCTCGGTCGCGGTTTTGCCGATCGCCCATTCCAACTCCATCGCTGCCTGCCCTTCGAACCTGGTGACCTCACGAACGCCGGACAGCGATGCGATTGCGTCGAACAATCTTCCGGCGCTCGAGGTGAGCGGCGAGTTGATATTCTTCGCCAGCATTTGCCGAAGAAGCAAAAGCTCGGCATCGGAAAAGGTCTCGAGGGGATGAGGAGTGAGATGATCGAAAAGCGTCTCGCCGAATAGTTCGAACAACAGGCCGACCGCTGAACGGCGCGGCTCGCGGATCGCTTTGTCTCCGCCCGGGAGCTTAAATTGACGAAGATGCGCAACACGGGAAAACGATTCATCGTCTGTCAGCAAAAATTCTCCCCCCCATATTGTCCCGTCAAGGCCGAGGCCGGTGCCGTCCCATGAAACGCCGAGCGCCCGTCCATCCAATTGATTTTCAGCCATACAGGACGCAACGTGGGCATAATGATGCTGGATCTGAATGACACGCGCATCCATTTTTTTTGCAAATTGTGTCGAACGATAATCCGGATGCGTATCGGACGCCACCGTTGCAGAGTCCACATCGTAGAGTGTTCTGAAGCTCTTGTTCACGTGCTCGAAGGCTTGCGTCGCTGCATTTGTCTCGAGATCGCCGATATGCTGGCTGATGAAGACATTTTCCCCTTTTCCCAAGGCAATGGCATTCTTCAGATGAGCACCGACCGCAATGATCGGAGAGCCGAGCGAGAACGTCGTCATGATCGGAAGGGGCGCATAACCGCGGGCGCGGCGAAGGACGAGTTCGCGCCCCATCATCACGCGAGCAACCGAATCATCGACGTGGCGGACAATTTCCCTGTTGTGGACAAGGAAAATGTCTGCAACCCCCTTTAGCCGTTCCAACGCTTCATGTTCGTCCGTAGACATCGGCTCGTCGGAGAGATTTCCGCTGGTTGCGACAACCGGAAAGCCGAGCTCGTTCAGGAGGAGATGATGGAGGGGAGAATACGGCAACATGACGCCGAGATAAGGATTCCGCGGTGCGACGGAAGAAACTACTGACGAATGGCAAATCGCGAATTCCGAATGACGAGCCAGAAGTACGATGGGGGCAGCGGCGGTCAGAAGCAGCCTCTCCTCCAACTCAGACATCTCACACTCCGACTTTACAGCTTCGAGCGCTGGGAACATCACCGCAAACGGTTTTTCTTCCCGATGCTTTCTTCGGCGAAGCGACATCACCGCGCGTTCATTTCTTGCGTCCGCGATCAGATGGAATCCGCCGATTCCTTTCACGGCGACAATTTTTCCCTCCCGGACAGCATCGACGGCATGAAGCAACGCGTCCTCGCGCGCCGAAAGAATTCCTCCCGCTGCATTCCACAACTCCAAATGGGGTCCGCACACGGGACATGCGTTCGGCTGCGCATGGAATCTTCGGTCAGCGGGGTTTTCATACTCCTTGCGGCATTCCGGACACATCACAAAGCTCTTCATGCTCGTATTCGAACGGTCGTACGGCAGACGCTCGACGATCGAATACCGCGGGCCGCAGTTTGTGCAGTTCGTAAAGGGATATCGATACCGCCGGTTCGACGGGTCGGAAATATCGCGTAAACAATCGGGACAGGTCGCAACATCGGGAAGGACCATCGCAGTGGAATCGCCCGAGCGATCGCTCTCCCTTATTTCGAATCGTTCATATCCCGCCACGTCGAGGAATGTCGGGTCAAGGCTCTGGATAAATGAAAGAGGGGGTCGTTCTTTTTCGATGCGGACCAAAAATTTTTCCAGCAGCGGTTTCTCCCCCTCGACCTCCAGGAAAACTCCCTGCGGAGAATTCGAAACCCACCCGTGCAGTTTCAGTTCCGCCGCAAGCCGGTAAATGAACGGACGGAATCCGACTCCCTGAACTGCTCCCCGGATCGTAATATGTAACCTGGCCTTCATATTTTTTGGGAACTGTTCCTGACGAGCCACTCAGACCATTCGGCAATGCCCGTTCCTTTTATGCATGACGTCTCAAAAACTCTTAAGGATGGGTTTATGCTGAGCGCATTGCGCTTCAGCGCCTCAACGCTGCTGTTCACGTACGGGAGCAAATCAATCTTGTTGATGATCATGACGGCCGCATTCCGGAACATCGTCGGATATTTGAGCGGCTTATCGTCTCCCTCCGTGACGCTCGCGACAACAACTTTCACCGCTTCTCCGAGATCATAGTTTGCTGGACAGACCAAATTGCCGACATTTTCTATGATAAGCAGCTGCACGCCGTCCAACGGCAGAGAAGCAAGCGCTTCGCGCACCAAAGGGGCTTCAAGGTGACATCCCCCCTTAGTCACGATTTGAACCGTCGGAACGCCGAGCGCCGAGACTCTTTGCGCATCGAGGTCTGTCTGGACGTCCCCTTCGATGACCGCCGCGTTGATTTTGCCCCCGAGCTCTTTCAGTGTGCATTCGAGAAGAGTCGTTTTTCCCGCGCCGGGAGAGCTTACAATATTGATGGCAAAAATGCCATGGCGAAGGAAAAGGTCGCGGTTATGGCTCGCGACTTCGTCGTTCTTTTCCAGAATCTTCCGTTCGATCGTAATGACGCTCATACCATCCCCTCTTTCTCATCGGCAAGCTCAATGGCAGAAACCTCAAGCTCATCTCCCGAAACCAACGCGACATCGGATCCTTCACAGAAGGTGCAGAAGAAAAATTCGCTCTCATTCGTCGATGTCCTGCCGCAAGCACGGCAACGGACGATAAACGGAACGCGGTCTATTTTAAGCGCAGTCTCCTGCATCGGTGTGCCCGCTGTGATCGAATTGAAACAAAACTCCAGCGAGTCTTTGACCACGCCGGCCCCGTCCCCGACTTTGATAGTGACAGCTTTTACCTTTTGCATCTTTCCCGGAGGCAGGTGGTCGCTGACTATTTCCAAAATATTTTGTGCGATGGAAAGCTCGTGCATAACGCCATCTCCTGCAGGATATTATTCAAGTACCATGCCGCACGAAATAACGGATTTCCAACGCATTCCGTATGAATTGTTCCAAGAAATGAGAAACGACAGGGGTGATTCGCAACGATGGAAAAGAGGGGTAAAGAGGTTCGATGGAATTGCAGCGAACAGATAAGGGAAAGCGAAGGATGGTGTTAGTTGAGGAAGAATCCGGCGCCCACTGCCCCCAAGCGGGTTTGCTGAATTTGCGATGCAATTAGAATTACCGTATCTGCCGCGCGTTTTTCGACTGCCGGAGATAGAGCGGATCCGAATTCAAAGTTCTCGCCGCGTACAGTATAGACCTGCAAATTAACGACCGCGTCGTACATCGTCCACGCGAGTTGCTGAAGCAGTTCGGGGCTGATGTTGTGATTTGATGACGGCCATTGATCGGAGGGTGAGATCGCCTTGCGAACGGCGGTCGGCTCGCCGTCAGCCGATGCATCAACAAAAATGACCGTCTTGTACGGAGGCATGTCCGCCGCGAGGTCAGGATAAAGCTGGTGAAAGGTCTTTACATCCACATCGGGAAGACGGAGAGCCGCGAGGCGTTCCGCGATCCAGACTCCGACGCCGTCATCGGAACGGAGCGTATTGCCGTATCCTATGACAAGAGTCTTTTTCACCTGAGCACTTCGTCAATGACGCGATTGTCTGCGTCCACAAGCTGAACCTGGAGGGGCATGTGACCGATCGCATGGGTAGAACAAGAAAGGCACGGGTCGTAGCACCGGATGCCTGCCTCGATGCGGTTCAGAATTCCTTCGGTGACCTTTTTCCCGTCGACGTACCTCATCGCCAGCTGACGGACGGTCCGGTTCATCGCGAGATTATTTTGTGCGGTCGCGATAACGAGATTCACTTTCTGAATCACGCCGTCGTCATTCACCCAGTAATGATGGAAGAGGGTCCCGCGCGGAGCTTCGCTGGCGCCGACGCCCTCACTCCTGTTGATTTCTGCTTTCGAACGAATATGCGTTCCGAGGATCGCTGGGTCCTTGAGGAGCATTTCCGTTTTTTCGACGCTGAAGAGAAGCTCGATCAAGCGGGCATAGTGAAAATAAAAAGAATTATTCACGGCTCCGGCCTCGCCGGCGATCGCTTTGAACAGCACTCTTTCGGCCTCGGCGAGCGGCGTGTCGATATAGTCGCAGATATTCACACGGGCAAGCGGTCCGACGCGGTACATTCCTTCCGGATAACCGAGCGGTTTGTAATACGGGAATTTCAAGTAGGACCATTGTTCCGAAGCTTCGCCGAAATGTTCACGGTATTTACGCGGATCGATCTTGTCGGCTATCGCATTTCCCGCCGCATCCATGACCCGCAGCTGCCCGTCATAATACTCCAGCGCTCCATCCTTACCTACAAGTCCGACGAACAACGAATGGAAGTTGCCGAAATTCGGGATGTCTTTTTTGAACTTTGAGTGGATCTTCTTCAGCTCGCTGAGCGCCAGCAGCGCAGTCTCTTTCGCTTCCGGAATCCAGTTGAGCAGATAATCCTTTTTCGAGGATTCAAACGGCTCCCGCACGCCGCCGGCCACCGCCCACGGCGTGTGTATTTTCCTCCCACCCAGGACCTCAATGATCTCCTGCCCGAACTTCCGCAGGCGTATCCCACGTTTCGCTATCTCCTTATGATTTTCCATCAACCCGAAGACATTGCGCTTCGCCGGTTCCGAATCGAACCCGAGCAAGAAGTCCGGTGAAGAGAGGTGGAAGAAACTGAGCGCGTGCGACTGCATCCACTGTGCGAGGGTGATCAGCCGTCGAAGTTTCTCGGCGGTCTCGGGAATCTCGATCGCCAGAATGTCGTCGCCAGCTTTTGCCGAAGTGATGAGATGGCTGGTCGGGCAGATCCCGCAGATCCGCGATGTGATGCCGGCCATTTCCGACATCAATCTCCCCTCACAAAATTTTTCGAAGCCGCGAAACTCGTTCACGTGGAACCGGGCATCTTCGACCGTCCCCTGTCCGTCGAGATGAATTGTTATTTTCGCGTGCCCTTCAATCCGTGTTACCGGGGATATCGTGATAGTCTGAGACATACTTTTCGTTTAGCCTTTTACCGTCGTTTTTGTTCGAACAATCTCTAAATTGTGTCGTGACCAACAATGCTCTCAACCGTACCGCAAGTAGACAGGGGCGAACGCGGGCATCCTCCCCTGAAGGAGCTCGTTGATAGCAAACCAAATTTGGTCCGCCGTCGGCGGGCATCCATGGAGAAACGCATCGACCTTGATCAATTCGTGCACAGGGCGAGCCTTCGCCATCAACTCTGCGATCGTCTGGTATTCACGGGGAACCTGCGGGTTCACGTCGGCCAGTTCCACATACGCTCGATCGAGGACCTTGTTCACATCGCATTGGTTCCGCATCGCGGTCACATTGCCCGTCACAGCACAATCGCCGAACGCCACCACGCACTTTGAATTCCGCCGAATGAGCTTCGCAAATTCTTCGTGTTCGACGTTGGCCAGAGCCCCTTCCACAAGTGTCACATCGACATCCTTTGGAAACTCCTTGACATCCGCGATGGGCGAATAGACCAGCTCGATTTTGTCGGCGAGCTCGATGAGCCGTTCATCGAGGTCGAGAAAGGACATGTGACATCCGGAACATCCGCCGAGCCACACCGTTGCTACTTTTGGTTTCATAGAGAGTTCCAATTGTTCTTTGTTGCTTTCGAATTGTTCTTACTCGTCGTCGCTTTCGACGTTGATCCACTCTTTTTTCTGCCGGGCCGTGACGATATATTTGAGGAAGTTCCTGTCCTTTTTCATCTCGGACACCGACGACCCTTTTTCAAACAAGGCTCCGGTCGGGCAGACGAGCACGCATTTTCCGCACGATGTGCAGGCCTCGACATTGCCCCACGGCTGATTCAATCCGGCAACGATCTCGCAATTGACTCCGCGGTATGCAATATCCCACACATGGGCCCCTTCCACTTCATGACAGACTCGCACGCACCGCGTACAAAGGACGCAGCGGTTGCGGTCCATGACGAAATCTTTGTGCGAGGCGTCGAGCGTCTTTTGAGGATAGAGATACGGAAACCGCACGTATGTCAGCCCCGTTTCGTAGGCGAGGTTTTGCAATTCGCAATTGCCGTTCACGACACAGACGGAGCATTGATGGTTCCCTTCCGAAGCGAGGAGTTCGATGATCGTGCGGCGGTACTTTTGCAGTTGCTCCGTGTTCGTCCGGACGATCATTCCTTCCTGCGGCTTTGTGGTGCACGCGGGAAAAAGCTTCGGCGAGCCTTCTATTTCGACGAGGCAGAGCCGGCAGGCGCCCACATCGGAAAGCCCGTCGAGATGGCAGAGCGTCGGAATGTGAATCTTGTGCTGACGGGCGATGGTAAGTATCGTGTCATTATCGTTCGCGCTTAACTGTTCGCCGTCGATTGTTAATGTGATAATTGCCATGAAAAATTCCTGTTACAAATGATTGTCTGTAGTTCTTCCGTCCGCCGATGGAACATAGTCGACCGGTTTGGAAAGAAGCTGTTCATATTCCTGCCGGAAATAGCGAAGCGTGGACCTGACCGGATTCGGCGCGCTTTGCCCCAAGCCGCAAAGGCTCGTCTTCATCACGGTAACGCAGAGCTCCTCAAGAAGCGCAAGGTCGTCTTTCGTCGCTTCTCCTCTGGAAATCTTGTCGAGCAGGCCGTGGATGTGTACCGTTCCTACTCGGCAGGGAATGCACTTGCCGCACGATTCATCTTTGCAGAATTCCATAAAATACTTCGCGACATCGACCATGTTCGACGTCGAGTCCATTACGATCATTCCCCCGCTCCCCATGATCGATCCGACCGTCGCAAGGGATTCGTAATCGACCGGAAGGTCCAAATGCTCCTTCGGGATACAGCCTCCCGACGGGCCGCCGGTTTGCGCCGCCTTGAACTCCGTGCCGTCCAGCGTCCCTCCGCCGATGTCGAAAATGACTTTGCGGAGCGGGATACCCATCGGCACTTCGATGAGGCCGGTATTTTTGATATTCCCGGCGAGCGCGAAGACTTTCGTGCCGGCACTTTTTGGAGTTCCGATCGAAGCGAACCAGGCGTTACCGCGGTTGATGATCGGAGCTATGTTGGCGTACGTCTCGACGTTATTGATGAGCGTGGGCATTCCCCACAGGCCTTTTTCCGATGGGTACGGCGGACGCGGTCTCGGCCGTCCGCGGCGTCCTTCTATAGAGCGAAGGAGCGCCGTCTCTTCGCCGCAAACGAAAGCTCCGGCGCCGATGCGCAGGTCGATCCTAAAATTGAACTGCGATTCAAAAATTCTGTTGCCGAGCAAGCCCTGGCGCTCCGCCTGTTTAATGGCGAGCTTCAATCGTTCGATGGCGAGGGGATATTCCGCGCGAATGTAGATGAAACCCTGATTCGCGCCGATAGCGTAGCCGGCAATTGCCATCCCTTCGAGAATCCTGTGCGGATCTCCTTCAAGAACGCTCCGGTCCATGAACGCTCCGGGGTCTCCTTCATCGGCATTGCAGATCACGTATTTTTGTTCGCTCTTTGCCTTGTGGACGATGCCCCATTTCAAGCCAGTCGGATAGCCGGCACCCCCTCTTCCACGCAATCCGCTTTTTCGGACCTCTTCGATCACTTCGATCGGTTGGAGTTCCGTCAGGACCTTTGCCAGCGCTTCATAGCCGCCGACAGCGATGTATTCCTCAATGCTTTCGGCATTGATCTTGCCGCAGTTTTCAAGAACGATCTTTTGCTGGGATGAAAAAAACGGCGCGGTGGTGTCGACGAGATTTTCTTTGACTTTCGCCCCGTGAAGCAAGTGCTCTTCGACAATTTTCTTTGCCGCTCCTTCATCCACTTTTTGATAGAGAGTATCGTCGCTCTGAAGCTTCACCAAAGGGCCTTCGCCGCACAACCCCATGCAGCCGGTGCCGAGGACTTCACAGCTGCCGTCGAGTCCGTTCTCTTTGAGCGATCTGGCAAGCGCCGCCTTCGTCGCATCCGCGCCGCACGAATTGCACCCTGCCGCAGAGCAATACAGGATCCGATTCTTGTGTTCCTGTTGACGCGTCTTTTCTTTTTCTGCGAGTTCCCGCAGTTCTTCAACCGTCATGCGGTCACCTCCTCCGGTTCCGACTGCCATTGTTTAATCCGCTGCAACGCATGTTCACCCGTCAGCTTTCCCGCAACGTTGTCGTCGATGACTGCCACGGGAGCCAAACCGCACGAACCGACGCAGCGCGCCTGAATGAGGGAAATTTTGTTGTCCGCCGTCGTCTCGCCGAACTTGCACTTGCAGTGCTCTTCTATTGATTTCTGAATTCCTGAAGCGCCTTTCACATAACACGCCGTGCCCATGCATAGGACGACCGTGTGCTCCCCTTTCGGCTTCAATCTGAAGAAATGATAAAACGTCGCAACGCCATACACGGTGCTAAGGGGAAGCTTCAGCGAGCGGGCGATATAAACGAGAAGATCGTTTTCAAGAAATCCAAAAATTCCCTGCGCCGCGTGGAGCACTTCGATGAGTGCGTCCCCGCGTGATTGATTTTTCGTGATTGCGCGGTCAAGCAGCTTGAAACGATTGTCGCCGCTTGGATGTCCGCCTTTTGTAGTTGTGGGTTGTTGAGACATGAAATTAACTAAGAGTTTGTGTTACGAAGTACTGTCTTCCGCGGGAGTGAAACGTAACGTCAACAAAGCATGAGAAGAAGAACTTTTCTGGCCCTCTAACCTATGCCACATAAAAACGCAGCGGAAACTGATTCATAAACTACATAAAGGAGTGCAAGCATCATACCAAAAAAAATTGACCAAAGCTGAAAATCCTAACAACAAGAGGAAGACATTTCTTACTTCTGAGAGTTTAGTACTCTTTTTCTGCGAAAAGGTATATCAATTTCAATGAATAAATTCTCAACATTGAATTAATATACAATCGTTCAAATACAAACATCCCCTCTCTTGTTTCCGCAATGAATGCTTAAAGCATCAGTTCTGAATTGTTGTTTGCGAGTGAGAGTATTTCGCTCGACAGAAGTGCAGTCACTTTTTGAATTGCTGATGAAGTTTCACTCGACAAATGTTCCCCCTGCTCGAAATTCTTCCCTTCAATTCCGATGAAAATAAATCTTGCCGGCAGAATATTCATCGTTCGTGCAAGGTTGACTGCCTGAGCGACACCGAAGGCATGAGTAGAATAACAATGAAAAGATCTAGGAAACGGTTCACTGTGGGCGTGGATCCGATGTACTGTTCCCGCCCGAGCGCCGGATGAAACGGCGTCCACCAGGTACACAGCGTCTGCCCCGGTCATGGCTTCCATCAATACTGTCCCCTCCCCCGATTGCTCGATGACGTTAACGCCGGGAAGATGCATTTGACGCAAGACCCGCGCAACGGCAACACCGGCACAGTCGTCGGAGCGGAATTCATTCCCAATACCAATGATCAACGTTGATGCGTTCACGATGTAATTCACAGTAATAAATGGGACGCCGTGTAACGGGACTCACGGTTCAAAATCTAATTTGACGATGTGCGTAGCGCAAGAAATGCAGGGATCGTAGTTGCGTACGCTCTGTTCGCAGAGCCAGGTAAGTTGTTCTTTCGGCATGGCGATGTTTTCGAGAACCACATGCCTGAGGTCAAGCTCTATCGAGCGCTGATTCTGTGATGTTGGGGGGACGATTTTGGCGTCCGTGATCACCCCATTTTCCCCGATCCGGTAGCGATGGTATAAGATGCCGCGCGGAGCTTCGGTGCAGCCGAAACCGAGTCCCTGCCGGGGCTGGACTTCCACTGCGGGTTTCTCCGGCTGTTCGTATTCGTCGATAATACGCAGCGCTTCCTCGCTGGCATAGAGCGTTTCAATCGAACGTGCAACAATGCTCTTGAACGGGTTGCGGACTATAGGGACAAAATGAATTTCACGCGCGAGTTCTCTTGCGATCGGCGATAGCTTCTCAAAATTTATGTTGAACCGGGCCAAGGGACCAACCTGGTAGGATTCGCGCTCCTTCAACACCGATTGTAAGGCATTTGAGTACGGAAGGTGCTCTTCACGAAAATAGAATTCGTATTCCTTCACATTGATATCCACTCCGTTGGTTGAGACGAGGCGCCCTTCGTTGAACGGATATTCATCCGGGTGAGAGAGCGCGACGAACTCATACTCCCGCTCGAACTCCGGAAATCGAAGCGTCGCGCTCCAGCGGACCATCTCTACCGCCGCATCGCGCAGCCATTTCAATTTTTCGGCTATCGGAAGCAGTTCTTTTTTGGCCGGAACGCGGTAGAATCCCCCGACACGGACATTGATCGGATGGATCTCTCTGCCGCCGAGCAACGCGACAAGGTCGTTGCCGATCTTTTTCATCTTCAACGCCTTCTGAACGACGGCGGAATGGTCCTTTGCTAATTCCAGAACGTCCTGATATCCCAGGAAATCCGGCGCATGAAGCATATACGCATGGAGGACATGACTCTCGATCCACTCGCCGCAATAGAGGAGCCGGCGGAGCGACCGAAGCTGCCCGTCCACACAAGTGCCGAACGCGTTCTCCATTGCATGGACCGAGCTCATTTGATAGGCAACCGGACAGATGCCGCAAATACGGGCGGTGATATCCGGGGCTTCTGAAAAATTCCGGCCCCGCAAAAATGCCTCGAAGAACCGCGGCGGCTCGAAGACTTTGAACTTTACATCCGCAACTTCGTTGTTCTTGATTTTCACAAATACTGAACCTTCACCTTCGACCCGGGCAAGATAATCGACCTTGATCGTTTTATCATTCATGAGCGTCACTCTCCCTTCGGAAAGCTTCCGCATACGCGTTGAAGCTTCGGAATGCAAGCTTGATGTCCACGTCCGTCGAACCCGATTCAATGAAATGCCTGCTGAGGGACTGTGTATTTGCACTGTCCATTGGGCCAAAGCATCCGTAGCACCCGCGATGGTACGACGGGCACAACGCACCGCAGCCTACCTGCGTCACGGACCCGAGACACGGCGTTCCCTCGGCAACCATCACGCACACATTTCCTTTCAGTTTACACTCGACGCACACGCTGTGGGTGGGAACGTTCGGTTTCCGCTTATGAAGAAAAGCGACCACCACTTCGATCAACTGAAACTTGTTGATCGGACATCCGCGCAGCTCGAAATCGACATGGACAAAGGAACCGACCGGGAGAGAACGGTCGAGCGTGGAGATGTACTCCGGGTTCGCGTACACGATACGCGTGAACTCTTTGACATCTTTCCAGTTGCGGAGTGCCTGAATCCCCCCCGCGGTTGCACACGCGCCTATTGTGATAAGCGTACGGCATTCCTTTCTGACCGCACGGATGCGCTCAACGTCGTGCGGCGTCGTTATGCTCCCTTCCACAACGCCGATGTCGTACGGACCGCGCACCATCTTTCGGCTCGCTTCGGGGAAATACGAAATATCGATCGCACCGGCGACGGCCAGGAGCTCCTCCTCCGCATCCAGGAGCGAAAGCTGACATCCATCGCACGAAGCAAATTTATAGACCGCGACTTTGGGTTTGCGGGGATTCATCTTAGATCTCCTTTTTGCCGAAGAATCCGCTGATCTGGGGGAGCCCGAAGACCGGACCGTCCTTGCAGATGAATTTTGGCCCGTACTGGCAATGACCGCAGAAACCGACGGCACATTTCATATTGCGTTCCATCGATAGATAAATTTGCTCTGGGGGAACCCCTCGGCGCAGGATCTCGGCGATGGTGTATTCCATCATCACTTCCGGGCCGCAGACCATTGCCAACGTCGCGCGCGCATCAAGCTTGATGTACGAGAAAAGGTTCGGCACAACGCCGATGTATCCCTTCCATGTGGAATCGCTCCTGTCGACCGTCACCAGCACCTCAACGTCGTACTGTTTGCTCCATTGTTCAAGTTCGACCCTGTAGAGCAGGTCGAGGGGACTCCGTGCGCCATATAAGAGCAGCACTCTGCCATAATCTCGTCGCCTTCGAAAAAGCGAATACAGGACGGGGCGAAGCGGCGCGAGCCCTATTCCCCCCGCTACAATGCAGACGTCCAGGCCGTTGGCAGTTTCAATCGGCCAATTGCTGCCGAACGGTCCGCGCAATCCGATGATATCGCCTCGCTTCATCGAAGCGAGCGCGTTCGTCACCGTTCCAACGCGGTGGATCGTGTGGGACAGCATATTCGTTTTGGACGGATCCGAGCTGATGGAGATCGCTGACTCGCCAATTCCGAAAACGTACAGCATATTGAACTGTCCGGGCAAGAACAAGAACTTCCTGGCGCCGTGATTCAGATTCTCGAGCTGAAGAGTAAATGTATCGTCTGTTTCCCAGACAATTCTCCGAATGATCTGGAGTTCCGGAAGCATGGGGTCGGCTAGGACGTCGACTTCAGCACTATAGGGTTGACTCATTGGACTCCTCCTTAGCGTGAGCCGTAGACGTCGAGCAATTGAAGGCGCGTTGCCTCCATACGGCTTTGGAAAACATCGGAGAGACGCTTGAGCATCTCATAACCAAAATCATGGTCCTTGTCGCATTTGGTACGGAGACATTTCCCGTCGAGCGCGAGCGCTCCGACCTCGGCAACCGCGCAGCCGTCGAAATGCCAGCGGTAAGGGGAGATCAGCCATGACCAACCGAGAACTTCGCCGGGGCCGATTGTCTGAACCCTTCTCTTTCCTTTATGTCCGGCATGAATTTCAAGCGCAATTCTCCCGCTCCGAATCAAGAAAAACCAATCCGCTGCCTCCCCCTCATGGCAAAGATACTCCCCTTCCTTATAGTGCACGTTCTTTGCGCATCCGACCAGCGTCTGGAGATATTTTTCGCCAAGGTTTCCCACGAAGGGATGTTTCCTGAGCACCTCACCGAGATTTTCTTTTTGCATATCTTCCTCCTGCAAGAGCCTATGTGTCACTTTTGACGCCGTTGTTTCGGATCGCCTGTACCTCGGCGGTGATATCAATGCCGACCGGACACCATGTGATACAGCGTCCGCATCCGACACACCCCAATGTTCCAAACTGGTCAACCCATGAAGAGAGTTTGTGAGTAATCCATTGGCGATATCGCGCTTTCGGGGAGAACCGAAAGTTTCCGCCGGTCACTTTTGCGAAATCCATCGTGAAGCAGGAATCCCACCGTCTCCACCGTTCGGCCCGTTCTCCGCTGAGGTCCGTGACATCATCGATCGCCGAGCAGAAGCAGGTCGGGCATACCATAGTGCAGTTCGCGCACATCAGACAGCGGCGCGCAACGTCATCCCAATGAGCGCTCTCAAGATTGTCGGCGAGGAGTTCTTTCAACCCCTCGGTATTCATCGTCCGGCCCATGGTTTCCTGCGCGGCCGAGAGCAAAGTTTCAACGGTGTGGACCTCATGAGCGTCAGCCTTTTTCTGGGGAATCTGCTTGAGGAGTTCGCTCCCTTTTTCACTCCCGGCATCTGCTGCAAAATAATGTACTCCCTCCGCGACAACTTCCGTGAGCACAACGTCGTATCCGCCGGTTGCGGCCGGACCGGTGTTCATCGAAACGCAAAAACAGGTTCCGGCGCCTTTCGTACAATTGACCGCCACAATGAAAACATTTTTGCGACGGACGCTGTAAGCCGGGTCGGCAAACTGTTGATTCAAAAACACTTTGTCCTGGATCATGATGGCGCTCAATTCGCACGGCCGCACGCCCAGAAAGGCATAGCGCGGTGCAACTTCCTTCGTTTCGTCCGGGTTCATTTCAAGCGCTTTTCCTTTTCTTACTGCCGTCAGGACCTTTGTGGCGGGAGGAAAAAGAAATTTCTTCCACGACTGCGGACCGACGGTATAGCCGAACAGCGCTTTGTCGGCCTGATGCGCTAACCGATACCGTGAGTTCTCCCGGAGGTCTGTCCAGCCTTCAGGAAGCTCGGCGGCGGAACGGATCTCGCCGACCACGATCGCTCCGTCGCTCACCCGCGGCCCTACTACGTCATAGTTCCGCTCTACGAGAGCGTCGATGAAAGAGTCGAAATCTTTACGTTGAATGATGACCATAGGAATGTGCTTTCAGTAGGAGACAAACGATCTGTTTGTCAAACAATGAAGCATCGACCGTGGAAAGGATACCGCCATCCCCATCGGGCGATGGAAAGTCATCGCCCTCTTGCCGTCTTAAATTTTTTCGAACTTCTCCCTTTTCTCATGACAGTCCGGACATTCTTTCGTTGTGTCCGATGTTATGATGTAACCGCAACAGGGGCAAACATAGTACTGAATCCGATCGATATATCCGCTCCGGTCGGCTGCATACTTAAAAAGGGCTCCGTGCTGTTTGTCGGCGAGGAGTGCGCGCCGGAATGACTCTGCTGCTTCCGGGAATTTTTCAGCATCCGCCGTTCGCGCGAGGCTGGGATACATTGATTCTGTTTCGAGAGATTCGTCGCTGAGGGCAAGACGAAGCGTCTGCATCACGGTGCCGACCGTGATCGAATCCGCAACGTACGGAGAAACTGGAATGCCTTTGCTCCGAAGAAGTGTCGCAGCCATCTCCGCATGGATCTGTTCGGCGCGCGCGGCGGCTTTGTAGAGGTTCGCGATCGCGCTGTAACGCGATTTTTCAGCGTTCTTTGCGAACAGGGCGTACTCTCGGCTGATCCGTGATTCGCGGCTGTAGGCGGTCTGGAGATTCTGGATCGTGATTTCCGGCTTCTGTCCCTTTGCATCATTTTTTTTACAGTCGGTGAGAAGCAACGGGAACGCCGCGGTGAGCGTGAGAACGGTAAGGGTGGAGCTGAATAAACTTGTGCGGATTCTTCGCAGGAATGATCTGTTGATTTTCACTTTGAACCCTCCTTAGATGAAGAGCTTCTGAAAATTCTCTGACGAGTCAGAAGAAACATGCCGGGAGGCATGCCTTCAAAAGTGTTTTTAATGGACGGAGAAAAAAGCGCATCCATTCATTAAAAGCCTTATGTCAACTAGCAGGTACTCAACCTTCATTCCATAAAAAATCAGGAAAAACGCTGATAATGGGGGTCCTTCTTGCCCTTCTTTCTCAATTATTCAAAAGAGATGTCTGTATTTATTAGTTCTGGAAAAAATAATAAGCCCTGGTTGGCGTCGCCAATCAGGGCCAGTGGATTTTAGGGGAACTATTTATTTACATCAAATCCTTTTTGTGCTTCAGGATCTGTTTCGCGTGCCATCCCTGGAGTTCAAACCACTGTGGAGAAGCGGAGGATTGCACCATATACTGATCCTTGTCCTTCATTTCAGAGAAGCGCAGCTGCAGATCGCCCACTGAAACCGTTGCGGTTATTTTCGGCATCGTGGAGAACGCTGAATCGACGAAGTCGTCAGCCTGGAGGTTGGATAGCGATGAAAGGAGCGAATTCACTTCCGCTGCTTTCGGCTGCGCGCTGCCGATCATCCATATGCTGTCGTGCAAAGCAAGAGAAAAGGACTCTGCGGCATACTGGTACGAAATTGCTTTGATGTTTTCCTTGGGGATGGCCAACACGGTTTTATCCCGCCAATCTTTTGCGGCTTTGCTGAATATGAATGCAAGCGCTCCTGCAACGACAACGACGTCGTTCGATTCGGCTTTTCGTACATATGTTTCTGAATAGCTTTGCGTTGGCTTGCCGACAACGAAGGCCGAATGTTGCAGGCCGTTCTGAAAGATCTTCACGATCGTTCCGGTCGAGTCGACCTGAAATATCGAGCGCTTGTCCGGGTTGCTTGAGACAATTTCTTTTACAGCAAGATTTTTTGCCTGATGGATGAGCGCCGTGACGTTCGATTGATTGGCTCTGTACGCCACCGGTTCAATGAGGAACCATTCTCCCCCCTTTTTCTCGAGAGCAACTTTCCCGTTCGCCGATGTGATTTCAATCCTATCGACCGCGAGAGAATCGATGTTCAGAAGAAACTGGGAATTGCCCGCCGCGACATCGCTCTCTCCAGGACGATTCATCAAATAATACGCAACGACAATAAGGGCTGCGAAGATACCGACAAGAACGTAGATATTCTTTTTCATTTCACTCTCAGTGAATTACAGTGAGGCTTCGATCGCTTTCTTCTTTGCCGTCCTGGCCCGCCACCGGAGGAGTCCGAAGCCGATCACGGCGATCGGCGGAAGAAGAAGGTCCCCGTATTTGAGCAGCTTCTTCGTGCCGTCGGAGATCTGATCCAGAGGAGGCATCGCAACATTTTTCGAGCGAATAGTGATGAGCCCGGCATCGTCCGCCAGATAATCGACCATGTTGACGAAAAACGTCATGTTCCCCGGATTGCGCGCGAAATCGTCCTTCATGAAATCGCCGTCTCCGACCACGATCATTCTAGTCTCGGGGCTCGCTGCGAGGGGCGACGCGGAGCCGATCAGCCCCGGCATTTGTTTCCCCGCATAGAAACTCTTAAACGAGCCCTCCACAGCGACGGCCAGCGGAATACCGGACTCGGCAAGTTCGTTCGCAGTGTAACGGTGGAATGCGTCGATCATGATAAATCCGGACTGACGGCCGCTGCGCTTTGACGAGCTGACGAGAACCTGTTGTTTCAATCCTTTGCTCCCCGCGAGGGTGGTGTCGATCGAGCTGGCAAAATAAAAGATCACGTTCTGCAGGTCTTTGACGACCAGGTTGTCCTTGTTGAAGGCTGAAGCCATCGGCATGTACGGAAATGGAACCTGGCTCTGCATCGTGAATCCGGCCTGCTGCTGCACGACGTTCACACTCGCACACTGCGCATCCCGAACCAGGTCGGCATTCACCCGCGTGCCATACTGAGCAAGCTGGTCGTCGAGGTTCAACTCGAGCGGCTGCGCATATTGCGACTGGAGGGATGCGCTTTCCTCATTCAGCAGGAATGCAATTTTTCCGCCGCGCATCAGATACTGGTCTATCTGATACTTCGATGAATCATTGAATTTTTTTTGCGGTGCAATGACAAGCAGTGCGGCAAGGTCGGACGGCACGCTCGCCCCGCCGGTCAAGTTCACCGGCGTCAATTCATATTGAGAAGAAAGAGCTTGATATGCCTCCTTCATCGTGGACAAATCGGCCTCATCGTGCCCGAGCGTATAACCGATCTTCTTTTTCTGCCTCGTGGTCAGACGCTTCAGGGCGCTGCTGATATCGTACTCCAGCGAGCCGAGATTTTGAATGACAGGGAGCGTTTCCTTCTTATCTTCGTACATCATCACCAGCCCAAGATATGCCCGCTTGACCTCAAACTTGTCTTCTTTGACCACCTGCACATCGACTGGAGGAATCCCCTGCTGCTGAGCTTCCTGCTCCCCCTTTTCTCCTTCGGGATTGATGAACTCGTACTGAAGGTTGCCTCCGGCATACGCCTTGTATTCATTGAGAATGTCGAGAACTTCGCGCCGGTTGTTGTTGTATGGCGCGGGAAGGTCTTCCGTAAAGTAGGCGCGCACGGTCACCCGGTCGTCGAACGAGCGGACAAGCTTCTTGCTTGCATCCGAAAGCGTATAGACCTTTTGCTTGGTAAGGTCGAGGCGGTCGAAAAGGCGGACCGAGATGACGTTCACAACAACGAGGATGCCGAGCACGAGCAGCACCCGGATGATTGCCTGATTTCGTTTTGCGTTCATTCTAGTATTCTACCGTTTCAAAAGTCATGTTCAATTTCATCACCAATTTCTCCGCTGGAGCGACCCGACAGAAAGCAAGAGCGTGAAACCGAGCATCGAGAAGAAATAAATAATGTCCCGCGTGTCGATAACTCCACGCGCGATATTGGAAAGATGGAAATCGATGCCGAGAAATTCGACGGTGGTCGTCATCCACTCGGGCACATAGAACAACACCTTATCCAGCATATAGATCGCGAACACAAAGATAAACCCGAGGATGAATGCCACTACTTGATTATCCGTCAAACTTGAAGCGAATAATCCGATAGCGACGTACACTCCAGCCATCATCATCAACCCGAAATATCCGCCGACCACGGGGCCGTTATCGATGCTGCCAAGGAACGCGATCGTTATATAGTAGAGAAGGGTCGGCAGAAGTGCGATCCCCACCAGCGCCCATGCCGCCAAAAATTTACCGAGGACGATCTCCGTATCAGAAAGCGGCTTTGTCGTCAGAAGTTCGATCGTGCCGTTCTTTTTTTCTTCCGACAGCAGCCGCATCGTGACCGCAGGAATGATAAAGAGAAAAACCGCCGGCACGACTTCGAACATCATCCGCATCGATGCAACGTTCATCAGGAAGAGATTGCTGGTGAAGAACCATCCGACAATTGCCAGAAAAACGACGATCACAACATACGCTACTGCCGAATTAAAATACGAACGCAATTCCTTCCGAAAGATCGGACCGACATTCGAGTAATTATCAAGAAACTTTTTGAGGTCGAAGTTCATGGCTTAAGCATAAGGGATAATTAAGTTTTACCATCGATGTGAAGTTTTGGGTATCAGTCTTCACCATCTTCGAATGAATTCTTTGATCTCTCCTGATTATCGTTTACCACTACTTCCTTCCGTCCACTGGAACAACAAACTTCAACGCCGTCTGTGTCTCCGAGAATGAAACAACTTTAACGTCAACCAAACCCGCTTTTTTCCCTGCTGACATGACGTCGGTATCTTTGATCTTCGCCCGCTTACCCTTAAGGGAGACAATCCATAGCGCTCCGTTGCTTTTGAGGTGACGTTTCAGATCATTCAGCTTCTCTAAATCCTTTTTATTATCCGCCGCATAAAAAATAATGTCCGAATCTTCTCGAAGATCTTTGACAGAAACGCTCTTTGCCCGCGAGGTCAATTGATTCAAAAAATCCTTATCGGTTATCCCTTTCACGCTTACCAGCGAGTCCTCTTTGACCCCGAGTTTATCCAGGACGCTTTTCGGGTGTAAAATTTTATCCTGCCATTGCTCGGCCCTTTTCTCGATAGTGAAGGAAGCCGTACCGCCGTCGAAGACCACCGTCAACTCACTCTCGTCTGCGTCGACGGATTTCATTTTCTTGAAGGGAATCGTAAGCCGGTGATCACCGCGGAAGATGAGCTCATTGGTTTCAAGGAGAGCTTTCCCCTTGAAGACTTTCCCTTCATATTTCATAGAGCAGTTTATTTCCGATCCCACAATCAGCCACGATGAAAAACGGTGATCAGTTAACAGTCGTCAACTTATGGAAAACTTCTTCCAGGCTTGTCGCCTCCCTGTGAATTTCCAACAAAAGCCATTTCTCGCTCACCGCTTGGCGGAAAAGCGCTTCGCGAATATCCGACCCTTTGGCAGCGTTGATAATAAGACGGTGCAGGCCGGGCGACGGATTCTGATACTGGACATTTTCGACATTCGGAAGAGCTTTAATCTTGGGGAAAATATCCGTCATACCGTTGGCGACATCGGCTTTGAGTTCCAACGAAATAATATCCGAACCGCGAAACTCATTTTGCAGATGGTCCGGAGTTCCGTCTGCGACAATTTTTCCATCGTTGATGATAATCACTCTATCGCACGTCGCCTGGACTTCGGAGAGAATATGCGTGGAGAGGATCACCGTTTTCGCGCTGCCGAGCTTCCTGATGAGGTTCCGTATTTCGACGATCTGGTTCGGGTCGAGTCCGCTCGTCGGTTCATCCAGAATGAGGACTTCGGGATCGTGGATCATCGCCTGCGCCAGCCCGACACGTTGCCGGTAACCTTTCGACAATTCGCCGATATCTTTATGCCGCACGTCCGACAACCCGCACACATCCACCATCTCGCGCATCCGCTGGCGGATTTGCGGCTTGGTCATTTTGTGGAGTTGGGCGGAATATTCCAGGTATTCCAGGACGTTCATGTCGAGATAGAGCGGATTCAATTCGGGCAAATATCCGATCTTGCGGCGGACTTCGAGCGACCGGCTGGCCACATCAAGATCGTCGACGGTGACCGTTCCAGCGCTGGGGGGCATATAGCACGTAATGATCTTCATCGTCGTTGTTTTGCCGGCGCCGTTTGGTCCGAGGAATCCAAGAATTTCTCCCGTCTTCACATCGAACGAGATATCGTCGATTGCTTTTTCTTCGCCGTATAATTTTGTCAGGTTGCGGACAGTAATGGACATTAGTTCTCTATCTAAATAATATTTCCAGAAAAAGAGGCGATAGCGTCAGGAACGAAATAAACAGCATGCCACTTTGCTTCAATCAGTTTGGACGAAACGTCAGAGTACTTTGTTCCATGGCATAAATTCTTCCTACTGATGAGACGGGAACAAAAATAATAAAAAAACAAATTTCAGTCAATATTTTGGCTGGCGCAATGATGGGTGAAGTGTAAAGGAACAAAAAACTATCGGGCATTTTTGTGGCTGTTCGCTCGTCGGATCGACATCAAGTAAGTTCTTATCCACATGAGAGGCCGCTGCTTTTAGGAGCAAAGCAACAATATCTTTGCTAAGCGCTCATTTTGTTATGGCGCCGTTATTTTAAAAAAGGCAAAATATTTTCAAAAGGAATCTCCAGAATTGCCTGTCAACGGATATATATAGGTAAATAAAACAACCCAATCAGCGGACGGTGCGTTCCAAGTGGGGAGACAGAAGCGCTCGGGACCAACTCAGGAACGACCTGGACGAAAAATTGTGCAAGTCGTCTGCCACTGGGGGAGAGCGGCTGCGGCTTGCGCAATTGATTGGGGAATGTGACCAAAGGAGTCAGGGGGATGAAAATCCGTCCTTTTGTCTTCTATTATTCTTATCATGAGCCTCAATTTTGATAGCGAGTCAATGTTGCTATAACAAACAGCATTAGGCATAATCCCCTCGTAGTAATCACTTGCCTGAACGATGAGTCTTCTACCCACCTTTCGGATGCATTTGTACATTCTTATTGGAATGTTAGCCTTTCCTCTCTATAGCTATGCCCAGACCGGATGTGACACCGTACAAGCAGAAATTATTCTGAAGCATGCAATGGATTGTCATCTCAATGCGGAATATGATAGTGCATTAGGGGATCTCCAAAGAGCCGGCGATATTTTTCTGGTGGCAAAGAGATGGGAGAGATACGTTCATTGCTTGAATATGATGGCCGATTGCCTATCAAGAAAAGCTAATTTTGACTCAATGGCAGCGGTGTTACGCCTTGCGCAAAGTGTAAGTATGCGTAATTTGGGGAGCGATAATATTGAGAATGCTTCTACGCTTAGCTTACTCGGTTTATTAAATATTTATAAAGACGAATTAGAATTAGCGGTTCACAATATTGAAGATGGAAAAAGAATACGTGAAAAAAGATTGGATTCCCGCGATCGTCGCATAGCGGACAGTGATTATCTGCTCGGAAGCGCAAGTATCAGAAAAGGTGATTTCAACAGTGCTCTCGATCTCTTTTCTAAGGCATTGAGCATCTATAGATTAAACGATAGCAGCGACAATTTTAATCGTTGCCTTACTTTGTTGGGAATGGGATATGCGCTTTTTCTCCAAAGCAATTTTGATGCAGCTCTTGATTATTTTTTACAAGCGTATGACATCGTAAACTGTGGAGAAAGAAAATATATGTCCATTCTTGCTGATTGCGACGTGTATCTCGGATCGACTTATTATGAAAAGGGAGACATCGAACGTTCCGCTAATTTTCTCAATGCAGCTATCAAGATTTACAGAAAGCTCTTTGGCTGCGACAATTTGTTTTTGGCATCCTGCTACTCGAGGCTTGGTCTAATTTCTGAAGCGGAGGGAGATTTAGAGAAGGCTATCGATTACTATGAAAAGGCAATTTCATTGAACAAGCAATATGTTGGCGATAACCACTTATTCATTGCCATCGATCTCCGGCAATTGAGCCATGCATATGCGGAAAAAAACGACCTAGATCATGCGTTGGCATTTTCTAAAAAAGCATTGTCCATTCACCAAAGGGTATCCGGCAAAAATCATCCGGAACTTGCCTATACGTACGAAATTCTGGCCAATATCTACAAGAAACGGCATCAATATTCTCTTTCGCTGAGAAATTTCAATAAAGCTCTTAAGCTGCGTTCTCAACTTAAGGACTCGAATGACCGGAACGACATCGCGAACCTCTATTCGGAAATTGGTTCGGTATTTTCAGCAACAAGGAATTTTGGACAAGCCCTGGCTTATTACAATAGGGCCTTGTACCTCCACAATAAATTGCCGGAGCCGAATCGACCCAATAAAGCCGCAGTACTAAAAGGAATCGGTGATGTCTACGAATCCCTGAAACAACCTTCTACTGCACTTAGATATTATCAGCAATCCTTGAGCATACTCGTACCTGGATTCACTGACTCCTCCGTATACGCCAACCCATCAATAATCACATTTCCAAACAGTAGAGATCTTATTGGAATCCTCACATCGAAATCTTTGGCTTTTGAACAACTCTATAAGCAAAAATCTCACGACGCCCGCGATCTCCGCTCGGCCCTTGCAACCTATGAATACATTTCCGGTCTTCTGGATGCTATGAGGAAAACAATCGCGACGGAGAACTCGAAGCTCTTTCTTCAAGAACAGAGCTATTTAATGTATCAAAACGCAATCCGGCTGTGCCTCACATTGTCTGGTTTGACAAAAGAGCGGACATTGAAAGAATCTGCTTTTCATTTTGCTGAGAACAGCAAGGCCAACGTTTTATTGGATGGCCTGTTAGATTCCGAAGCAAAGCGATTTGCCGGTGTTCCCGACTCAATTATCCAGGCAGAAAGATCTTTGAAAGTCAGGCTCGCCTTTAACACGACTCAACTTCAGAAGGAGGAGGAAAAAAGGGGGTCTATTGACACGGCAAAAATCATGTTCCTGCAAGACCAATGCTTTGCTTGCAATAATGAAGAAGAAAACCTGTATAGGTTTCTTGAAAATAATTATCCTAAATATTATGATCTGAAGTATGAGAACCATATCGTATCAATTGACGAAACACAAAACGCGATCGACGATCAAACCGCAATTGTTGAATATTGTCTCACACAGAAGGATCTTGCGGTCTTTGTAATCACAAAGACTTCATGCAAACTATTTTCCATCGCCCTCCCGCCAGCTTTCAACAGTCTCGTATCAAGCTTTTACCGTTCGATAAAAACGGTTGAAGAGCTTGCGTACGTTCAAAACGGCTCCAAGTTGTACAATTCTCTCATTCAACCGATCAAAAAGGCTATTGTCGGGAAGAAACGGTTGATCATTATTCCGGACGGCGTTTTGTATTACATCCCTTTTGAAGCGCTCATCGCCAATTCATACGCTAATGCAAAAGGATCAATTGATTTTACAAAAATACACTACCTCCTCAATAATTACGAGATTTCCTATTCGTATTCGTCTTCGTTCTACGTAAATCATATCAGACAAAAAGCGCTGACGGTCGGACAGCAGAGTTTCGTCGGTTTTGCCCCCGTGTTCCGGGACAGCGACAGTAACGGGGTGTTTTCATCCAATACTTTACGAGAATTCGAAAAAGACAAATCGGCCTATCGGTCCATCACCGTCGACGGCAAAAAATTCAACGAGCTTAAATATTCGGCCCAGGAGGTCTCCGCTGTTGCTCAGGATTTTCAAAAAACAGGACTGCTTGGATTGAGCTTCCTGTACAACGGCGCCACCGAGGAGAATTTCAAATCGAACGTCGGCAAGTATTCGTGCATTCATATCGCGACGCATGGCTATATCAATGAAGAGCATCCCCAACTTTCCATGCTTCTCTTCTCACAAACACAACGAACACCGGCGATCGAAGACGGGGTACTATACGCAAGCGAGACGTATAATTTGAACTTAAAAGCGGACCTGGTCGTCCTGAGCAGTTGCGAGAGCGGACTCGGAAAATTAGTTAAGGGGGAGGGAATGATGGCAATGACGCGCGGATTTTTTTATTCGGGGGCGCGCAACGTCATCTTCTCTTTGTGGAAGGTCTACGACAGACCGACCAACAAGCTCATGAGAGATTTTTATAATCATGTGCTCGATGGAGAAACGTTCACTTCGGCATTAAGAAAATCAAAGCTCCGATTGATCGCGGACAGAACAACGGCCTTTCCGACAAAGTGGAGTGGGTTTATCCTCGTTGGAGATTAGACGCATCACCGGACGATAAATTTGCCGACATGCTGTAATTCCCCCCGACGTTCAAGTTTCCAATAGTATAGTCCCGGTGGGAAGTTATGCGATAGACGATAGGCCGACCTCTGCAGCGTGATAATTCTCAAAACCCTTTCGCTATTTGAAACGATTGTCAGCCTCGTTGATCCAGGGGGAACAATCCTCCATTTAAAGAGGATTTCCCTGCCGACGATTGCATTGTTTGCGGGTGATAGCACAAGCGGCGATTCCGACCGAAGGGATGCATTCACAAGATTATCGAGATTCGGTGACGGCGAGAAACTGTCGGCAAGGTTCTTATGTTCTTCAGGTCCTCCGTTACGCTCCGGCGAATTTTTGGGTACTTCAGGCGCATGAGCGCGTTCAACTGCCCCCAGATCTGTCGGCAAGGCGTTTTCACTCTTTGTCGATACAAAATGATTTGCTAGTATTCCGACACCGGCTCCGATCAGAACCACTGCGGCAATCCGATAGATTATTGAGAAGCGGAAACCAACTGCCGCGCCCTTTTTGACTATCCTTAGTTGCGGGCTTACAGGAGTGACGGCGGCCGGTCCCGCAAGCCATGCCACCTCAACAATGTCCAGCTTGCATTCTTTGCATTCTTCTACATGCTCGAGAATCCCACCTGGCAACGAATAAACTTCCCCTGCCTCCAGCGCATCGACATACATCGCAAGGGCTTCCTCACTTAAATGGGACCGGCTGTCAAAAAGGTACTTCTTCCCCGTCATCTCTATTCCTGGGATGTTCTCAACCAATGGCGCTTGTACTATATATATCATTCATCAAGCAAAAATGGAGAAAAGAAGTCATCGACGAGCGTTTTTAATGTTTCGTCGTCGTAATTACTTCTCTTGCAAACTCCATTCATGAGATCAATGATCTCATCAATCTTCGAATCGATCCATTTCCTTACGGCATCGGGCGAATTATTTTTGTTTTCGCGCCTGTTCATGATCGGCGTGATGATCCTAAAAATTTCCGCGTAGTCTTTCGCATCGAAATTGGATCCGAAATTCTCTATGAGCTTGGCGTGGTCCGAAGAGCTGCAATCCGGATACCATCGGCGAATATCTTCGGCGTTCAATGGAATCCTATAGTGAAGCTTCAAGCACAGTAACAACTTGGGGCGCTGTTTGTAGTAAAGAGTAAGAACTGTCTTGAATCGACGGATCTCCTCTTCGAGAGAAATCTTCTTATCTACAGTATCGGTCTTACCATCGTCGGGAATTTCCGCCTGATGCACGATATTTTTTCTTCTAGCTTTCGCAAACTCCCTCATGCAGCTATTGCGAACAATAACGGAAAAATAGGTCTTGAAGAGAGACATTCCGTTGTACTGCTTCTGCATCGTTGGAATTTTCGTCAAAACTTCTGAAAGGGCTTCCTGAACGGCATCTTCAAAGTCTGCACGCGAGATGATTCCGGACAGTATAAACTTCTTCACGATGATCCTCACCGTCTCTTGATATTTCAAAACAAGAGCATTGGGGTTTTTGTGAAGCAGCTCAATATCCTTTTCGTTTTCCGTCATACAATATCTTTGCGCAGGTACGTCGGCCATTGTCGGGTTGACAAAACATTTCGTCAAGTTCAAGTGCTAGAGATGTTCCACTCGACGATCTAAGAGTTTTTGTCACTACATGTGATCCCCTATTCCTTACAGTGCGACGAAACAATATTATGGTATGGCCGGATATCGGCCGTTAGCGGGGAGAGTCGGGGAGAATCCCAAAGTGGGCCCTGCAGGACTTGAACCTGCGACCCGCTGATTATGAGTCAGCTGCTCTAACCAACTGAGCTAAGGGCCCAAGATTATTGTGAAAATAATTTACCACTAATTGATTCGAATATCAAGAATGGCCCGCATCCCAATCATCGCGGATAGAACATTTTGATGAGAGACTTCGGCTTCTTGAGACGGCTCATCAACAAAGCGATGTAAACGAGCGGATCCTTGAGATAAAACCGGAGCGCCGAACGGGAGTACGGGAATTTTTCAACGCGCCTGAAGAAAAAACGCCTCACACCGCGGAGGACCGTTTCTGCCGGCCAGATATAGTGGATAGGAATCATTGCCGGAAGAGCAACCGGACGTCCCAATGCTGTGTAACATGCTAGGAGCGGAAAATTAATTCCGGCGGCAGCGGAGCCGCAAACGCTTCCCCAATACCGGGCGTTAAAGTCGACAACCATCCTTGCACCGGTACCCCTTTCGATCCTCATGTCCAGGTGCGCAATGCCGCTGAACTTCAGGTCCTTCACCAGCTTGCCGACGGTCTGTAAAGTCATTGCGTCATCCAGGAACTTTACTACTCTGTCGGTTTTAAATGGATCTCTCCTCGTCACGGCCGTTGTTTGCATCGAATGATAAAGAATCGCTCCGTCCCTGGCAAGAAAACTGCAATCGATATCGGAGCCAGGAACGTATTGCTGCATGATCGCTTCCCCTGCAAGCTCTCGGAGCATCTCTCGAGCCGCAGAAATTGTTGCAAAGTCTTGATACGACTTCATGTTCAGTGCATTGTCTCCCCTGCGCATTTTCAAAATAACCGGAAATGTGATCTCGGATATATACTTCATGTAACTGCCGCCGGTGTCAACCAGGACCGTCTTGGGAGATGGAAGCTGCTGCTCCTTCAAAAAATTGTGAAGAAGCCACTTATCATTGACCATTTCAAACACCTTGGGCTCGGGATGAAAGCAGACCAATACATGAGGCAAAAGGTCTTTGAAATGGGCGGCAATAAATCTAACGTCGGCGTTGTTGACCGGCAGAATTACATCGCATCTCTTTTGTCGCACGATCGAACGCAAATCTGCCATCAATTCTTCATCGGGTAACGGACGCCGGAAAACACTGAACGAGCGGCAGCATCGGCTAAAGCGTCCCGGGTCCTCCAGTGTATCGCTAAAAAGATGGACGTCAACCGACGGGTCTTCTGCAAGGCAGGAGGTAATTCTTCCCCGCAAACTATTTCCAAAAACGAGGACCGATATCCTTTGCATTACTCAATGACGTTTTTTTCGACAATCCCGTTGGCTTCAAATTTCATCGCAAAATCTGACATATTTTCATTCCCAGCAGCATGCCCAACGACCACAAGGACGTTTGAAACTAATGAAAATGCGGGCTGGAAACAAGCACACAACACCGTGATTCGAACGGAACTGCTTCCAAATTCACGTAAACTAGAGCACACCCCCCATCTCCCCCCAAAAATCCGCTTGACTTCGAGGCATCGATTGCTTAATTTTAAGAACGAATTGCAGATGACCATAACTCTTCGAGGTTGCTCTACCTGCCAATTTTTCATCGTGACGTTTTTCAACTGATCTAAATGCTAGACGAAGGCGAAGGGAGTTTTGCTCATGAGTAAAACAAAGTACGTTTTGCACTTTTGTGTTTCCTGTAATAGAGAAGCCAAGATGGCGATCGTGGGCACCATGGAAGGTGAAGGTAACAAAGTTTGGTATCGGTGCACGAGGTGCCATCACAGCACGATGATCGACACCTCCAAAAGCCCCGCCGAAAGCAATGTCATAAAATTCAGCAAAGAAGAGTGCATCAGCTATTCGCCCGAACGAAGCTACACCGTCGGAGAATTGATTTATCATTCCGATTGGGATGATATGGGAAAGGTCACCGGGAAGGAAAAAACGTCGAGCGGCGGACGGGCTATTCTTGTGACCTTCGAGAAGTTAGGATCACGCCGGTTGGTGGAGAATCTGCCGGCGGAATAAATTGAGACCGTGTAACAATTTGCAAACTTGAGGAGGTGATTGTTTTTGGTCGGTATCGTCGTGAATGAGAATGAACCGATCGACCGTGCTTTAAAGCGATTCAAGAAAAAATATGAGCGGTCGGGCGTGTTGAAGGAATTTAAAAAGCGCACGTTCTTCACAAAGCCTTCTGTCAAGAAGCGCATGAAGAAAGTGAAGGCCATTCGGCGCTCGCAGCGCGCGGATGCTGAAGAAAAGATGTGACAAAAAAACCCGTCACGAAACTCTCGTGACGGGTTTTTTCTTGCCGGCCCTTCCCTTTTCTGCCCCCACTCTGAAATCCCTCTAAGAATTTACAGCTCGAACGGACTCTTGTATCGTTTTTTGCTTTGATCCGAATGCGGCCGCGATTTCCTGTCCCTCGGCGCGCTGATCACGGAATCAAGGTCGATATTGCGGCTTTGTGGAGCGCCTTCGTTCCAAACACCCGGAGGCGGAGTGTTCTGGAAGAAACGGTCCGATGCTTCGGAATCGCCATTGAAAAATTTCGGCATCCCGGGCGTTTGATGCATCTCGTACTGAAATTGAAGAGCCCTCGGCGCGCGCGCAACAACCTCAAATGGCATCTCACCCGGCGGCGCTTCCAGCGCATTCTCTTCCACCTTGATACTCAGATAATTCGAACCGGAAAATACGGAGAGCGGTGAATTCGGCGCTATCGGCCGGCGGGCATGCTGGGCAAATTCCCGTATGAGCGCATGTGCCCGCTCGTTCATCGTCCGAACTTCCTGCACCGATAAATCCTGCGAGCGCATAACTTGTTGAAGGTCGATCTTCAGGTGCGCTATGGTGCAGCTGTCCGGAGTGATCAGGACGAATTGTTCCATGCCCGGATGAGGAGGCATCCGCCGCGCCGGCGCCGGCGCATGACCGGGAAGCGACGGCGGAATCACGAAAGTGTACGGCGATCCCGACACTGCAAGGAACTTCTTGAATTTCATCCGCTGCGGCTGATCCAGGCTTGCGGCGATGTTCGACATCATCGTACGATTCATCATCGGAAGGTCGGCATGGACAGCCAGCGACCTATTCTCTCCTAAGAAGACCGACGCTTGAATTTTGTCGCGCGCTTCCGAAAGAATGGAGTCAACTGATCTATGCTCATCGGACGTCGCGCCGATCTCGTCGCAAAACTTTTTAACAGTGAGCTGAGGATAATGTTCCGTCTCGTCGCTGGCGAATTCAATGCGCGTCCCCTTCTCCTTGCTCTCGTCCACGCGGAGCGCCGTCTTGGCCTGCGCATCGACCGGAAGCGTACCGAACAGCGCAAACTGAAGCACCTGGTCTTTGTTCAGGTTCGTGAAGAGCGGCAGAAGCTTTCCCGGCAAAACACTCCCTTCATAGATCTGCTGCACCTGTTGCTGCTTTTCGGAAAAAAAGCTCGTCAAAAGCGCTCGCTGCTGAAAGACCGCGATTCCGCCGAGCAGGGCGACAAGAACTGTCAGCGCCGCTGCGAGCGGAACATATTTCTTTGAGAACGGAAAAATATTTTCCGCCTTCTTCTCCCGTTGTCCGAGACGAACCGAGAGCTTTTGCCAGAACCACTCGTTCGGCCGAATGCCCTGATTGGACCTCAGGAGCTGTTGCTGCTTTTTCCATGCCCGCAGCTCCGCGGCAACGTCAGGGTTCTCTGCCAGATAATTTTCGAACCGAATTTTGTCCTCTTCATCAAGAGCGTCGTCGAGATAAAGAGACATCATTCGTTGCAACTCGTTTGTAGAAAGTGATTTCATAGTGGCGTTCCTTCCGTAACCGTCATGACGCGTCGAGCATTGGCGCCAGAATTTTGCGCAGCATGGCCCTCGCCCTCGACAGCCGCGATTTCACCGTGCCGACCTCGCATTGAAGTATTTCCGCCATCTCCTCATACGATAAGCCGTCGATGTCTTTTAGGACGATCGGGATGCGGAATTTTTCGGGGAGTTCCTGCAACCCTTTGTTGACAAGTTCCTTCGTCGAATCGTCGTCGGGGAGAACACGTATCTTCGATTGAAGCTCCGCATTCGATGAATCCAGCATCGCATGCAGAGAAAAAAATCTTCTCGCTTTCCGTTTCCTCAGCTCGTCCCGGCTTTTGTTGACGGTGATCCGATAAAGCCATGTATAGAACGAAGACTCGAACCTGAATTTGGGGAGCGCTTCGTAGACCCGGATGAACACTTCTTGGGCGATGTCGTCAACCAGAGAACTTTCGTTGAAAATGGAAAAAATGAGGTTTCTCACCCTCTGGGCATACCGCTCCACGAGGATGCGGAATACATCCTCCTCACCCCCCTGAAAGAGGGTGATAAGAACGTCGTCGCTCATCTGGTCCAACGATGTATCGCTCGTGCGAATAACTGCCTGGTTAACCATCCGCGGTATGTTATTGGATTCACTCATTTAGACGGGCAAAGTGAAGAGATGTTCCCGGGAAATATACAGAAGACGGGTGCCAACGGCAAAACGGGGGAAATAAAAAAGCCGGCGGAAAAGGTCCCGTCGGCTTTACACCAGGTATGACCAAACTATACGGCGGGCGTGTTCGGAGCTTCTTCTTTTGCCTGCGCTTTGACTTCCTGCACTTCCTTCCGGATCTCCTGCGCCTTTCGTTTCAGTTCGTTCATTGATTTTCGAACACGAGTGCCAGCCGATTTATTGCCTTTGTCGTAGAATTTTATGAAGTCCTTTTCAAAACTCTGCACCAGCTCTACTAGTTCGCTGAAGCGGCTCATTGATACCTCCTCAATAAGTTAATAATGTGCCGGACCGACTCCGGCGCGTTCTTAATTACGTTGCGTATTTTCGCTTATCCTTCACCCTGAAATATTCCTTTTTCAGCTTCTCAAGATTCTCAACTCTGTGCTCGACAAGCCGTTTTAGCTTTCGCGGCTTGTGCTTTGCCAGAGCATAGGCCGTAAGTATTGGCATGGCAACAGTAGAATCCAGGTAAGCAACCACGGTGTCCGGCAGCTTGTCGGGATCAATTTTCCCCCAGCTGACAGCTTCGGAAGGGGTCGCACCGGAAAGGCCGCCAGTGTCGGGACGGGCATCTGTAATCTGGATGAAGTAGTCATGCCCTTTTTCTTCAATTCCTAGCACTTCCTGAATCTGCGGCTCAGTTTGCAGAATGAAGTTCTTCGGCGAACCGCCGCCGAAGATCAATACCGCGCTTTTGCCGCCGGTCCTCTTCGCGTTGAATACAATCGACGCCGTTTCATTCACATCGGCAAGCGTGTCGAAATTCAGCTTGTTCCCGGCGAGCTGCTGCTCCGCGACGTTCATGCCGATCGAACTGTCTCCCGGAGAAGAAGTGTAGATCGGGACGCCGAATTTGTAGGCAGATGCCAGCACACTGCTTCTTTTTATCCCAAGCGCCTTCTCCCGCTCATAAACATATTTGCCGACCTTGTAATGAAATTCGGCCGTACTCAGCGGTTTTTGAAACTCCGGCGACATGATGATCTTTCGATAAAAAGCATCAGTTGACAGGAGAACATCATACTCGAATAAGATATCGTAAATTCGAATCACTCCTTCGCGCCGGAGCACCCTGTCATCGATAAATGGACTTCCTTGGTGGAGCGTCTTTCCAATCGCAAAATGAGTATCGTGATATAAGTTTGCTCCGGTGCTTACGATCCAATCAACAAAACCAGCCTTCATGAGGGGAACAATGCATGAACCCCCTAAACCGGCCGGTGTTAAAGCCCCTGTGATTGTCATGCCAACTGTCACCTCCGGAGCCAGGTATCGTGTGACAAAGAGCTGGCATGCCTCGCGAAGACGACCCGCATTATACGCCTGGAAATAAGAATCAACAATTTCCACGATTTTGGCGTTTTTTGCCATCGGCTCGGGAACAATAGCTTTTCCTTTCAAATACTTCGATTTAGAGGCCATTGTTAGTCTTTTGCTTTTAAGGATTAACTTAACTCTTTCTGGGCATAAGAAAGCAAAATTTTGCCTTAGAGTCAAGGAAAAACTTGCCAAAATACTCTGTTTTAGGGGGTATGGGAATTGTCAAAATTAAACGCTAAATTGCGGCTTAATTTGAGGCTTCGAGGCCTTAAATATGCATGCGGCAAAAATGAAGTTTAACGAAGAAAGGATAATTCCACTGTTGGAAAATGGGGAAAGGCCTGAAACGAAGAAGGAATTTGCGTCATCCAGCTTTCCGCATAAGAGGGGAATGAGAAACGTCGCTAGGCCAACCCGGAACGAATAACTCGACCATATTGACCGCGAATAGTAAAACAGCGAAGAGCAAACAAACCCGATCGACACTAAATATATGAATCCGCCTGCGATCGACGAAAAACTCAATTGCCGGACATCAAAAAAATTGACATAAAAAAGCAATCCCCATAGAGCTGAAGTTAAGAGCACCGCAGCGATGAAGCTGCGTTCAGATGAGATATAATGAAAAACGTATCCTCTGAAAACTATTTCTTCTAAAAGAAGCGTCGTCGCAGAAAAGAAAAAAAATGCCGGAATGTCGATAAGGATTCCGAGCAGGAAAGTCGCTGCGTTGTCAACTCCTTGGTATACAATCCCCTTCGATATAAGCCCAGCTAAAATGACCGTTCCGCAAAGAAAAACCGGCGAAAAAAAGGCGAGGAGGTTTACTTTCCAACTCCACTTCCAGACCTGGCTATTGATCCGGCCGATCTGCACAGAATACTTCTTTGCGAAAAAATAACAGAGACCAAAGAAAAGGATCGGTTTTAGATCGATCTTAATTTCCCAAACGTAAAATTGAGATGGCACGCCGGCGCGGTCCAGCAGCGCAACGACCATCAATACGAGAAGAACCGCTGCAAAGAAAAAGAAGGAAAAATTGGCTCTTCTCATCTGCTTCGATGCCTGGCCGATCATTGAAGAGAGTTCACCCCACCAGAACACTGCCGCCGTTGACGTTAAGGATCTCCCCTGTAATGTGTCTCGCAAGGTCGGAGGCCAAAAACAAGATCGGTCCCGCAATGTCGTCGCCGGAGGGAATTCTGCCCAGCGGAATCCCTTTCACCACTTCATCCACGAATCTCGGATTCCGCAGCACCTCCATGCTCATATCGGTCTTCACCCATCCCGGCGCAACGCTGTTAACGTTGATATTATAGACACCAAGTTCCGTCGAAAGCGATTTGGTAAGTGAAATTATTGCCCCTTTTGTCGCTGCATAGTGCGAATGGAATGCCTCCCCCCGTTGCCCGGCAGTACTTGAGAGGTTTATGATCTTCCCAAAATGGCGTTTTTTCATGTACGGAACGACCGCGTTGATCATGTAAAACGTGCCGTCGAGATTAATTTCCATTGTCTCGTGCCAGATCTCTTCTGTGATCTTCCCGATTTCGCCGTACGTCCATATGCCGGCGTTATTTACGAGAATATCGATCTGTCCGAATTTTTGAATAGCCTTTTCTGCCACCTTTTTTGCGTTCTTTGGCTTTGAGACATTGGCCTTCATCATGATACACTTCCGCCCCAACGAAACGATCTCATCGCGCACTTCTTCAGCCGCCTTTTCGTTGTTATTGTAGGTGAAGACGATGTTTGCCCCCGCCTTCGCCAGCGTTATTGCCGCCGAAGCACCTATCCCCCTGGAGCCGCCTGTGATGATTGCAACCTGATTTTCTAAGTCAATGACCATTTTTCCTTCGTTTTCCCTCTTCAATTGGTTGGTTTGCATTTTCCAAATTCTGCGAGATTTTTCTTAACAAATATACAAATTATATGGTCAGTCTGCAATCAAATTATTTGGACAAACCAGGACTAATTTAGTCCAATTTACGAATTCAGCACAATTTCAAAGATTTTTGTTGACTCATCTGAATATCATCCTTATATTTATTTAGATTAAGTCTAAATAAAATTATTGGTACGGATTTTGACGATAAGTTATGTATCCGAATCAATAAGGTGTTCAGTTTCATGGATATTGAAGCGGCAAAAGACAGTTTTACAAAGTATCTGAAGGCGGGAAGTTTCAGGATCACACCGGAGCGGTTCCAGGTTCTGGAATCGATCATGAGTAATGATGGTCACTTCGATGCCGACGGACTGTTTCTGCAGATGAAGTCCAACGGTTCGAAGGTTTCGCGCGCGACGGTCTACAACACACTCGAGCTGCTCCAGGATTGCGGGCTGATCTCAAAATACCGCTTCGGGGAAAATCACTCGAGATACGAGAAAGCATTCGGCCGCCCGCATCACGATCATTTGATCTGTCTTGAATGCGGAGATATTATCGAGTTCGTCAGCGATAGACTTTCAAAAATTCAGACAGATGTTTGTAAAGAAAATTCATTCAAGCCCCAAAGTTCAACGCTGCAAATTTTTGGAGTATGTAAGAAGTGCCAGGAAAAGGGATAGAACAGTATGAGTGATTTCACCACATCGCTTTCTGAAATACCTGCCGGACGGTACGTCCGGATCCATCAGCTTCAATCGAAGCCGGATGTCTCCTTCCGACTTCGCGAAATGGGCTTCTGCGAAAATGCCGTTGTCCGCCTCGTCGTCAACGCGGAAGGAAATCTCATCTGCGAAGTGTGCAATACGCGAATCGGATTGAACCAGACGCTCGCGGACGATATTATCGTTTCACCGTTCGAGTAAGCCATGCCGCGCATCACGCTCAACGCTCTCCGTCCGGGGGAACAAGGGACGATCGAACACGTCGACTCGGCCGCTTCATCGATCAGGCAGCGTCTTCTCGAGATGGGACTAACAAGAGGAACGGATATTGAACTGATCCGCTTTGCGCCGATGGGAGACCCGATCGAGATCTCGGTCCGAGGCTACCGTCTCTCGCTCCGGCGGGTCGAAGCCGAATCGGTCATCGTCAATAAGAAACCGGCATGATCAATTCCCTTCATACCGAAACGCGGGTTCGTCACATCGCCATCATCGGAAACCCGAATGCGGGGAAGACAACGATCTTCAACGCGCTCACCGGCCTTCGCCAGAAGGTTGGGAATTATCCCGGCGTGACGGTCGAAAAGAAGGAAGGAAGAATTGTTTTTGACGACGGCAGCGAAGCGATCCTGCTCGACCTCCCCGGCACCTACAGTCTCACGGCAAATTCTCCCGATGAACGCGTGGCGACCGACGTCCTGCTCGGCCGCGTCGACCACACTCCCCTGCCGGAACTCGTCGTCTGCGTCGTCGACGCAAGCAACCTCGAACGGAATCTCTACCTGATAAGCCAGATTATCGACAACCGCCTCCCGATCGTCATCGCCTTGAATATGATCGATGTTGCCGAACGGGCGGGGCTGACCATCGATGTGCAGAAATTATCCGCCGAGCTCGGAGTGAGGATTGTTCCGACCGTCGGAAGCAAATCGATCGGGATTGATGCGTTGAAATCCGCGATCGCCGGCACCGTCGAACCGTCCGAAAAATCGCGCCAATGGATCCTCCCGGAACCCGTCCAGCGCGAATGCGATGAGCTCAAGGGGATGCTGCAGACGTTGCATCATCTTGCCGAGCCTCTTGCCTTCCATGAAGCGATCGTCCTGTTAACATCTTCCGCGGCGCTCTCCGAGCACAACGATCGGTACGCTCCCGAATTGCTCGACCACGTAAAGAAAGATCACGCCAATTTAGAAAGGCTCGGCATCGACCGAAACTCGGTCGTCGTTGAATCGCGGTACGAATGGATCAAGCGCGTCTGCACCTCTGCCGTCGTCGCCCAACGACGCAATGAGAATACGACAAGCGACAAGATCGACCGAGTGCTTACGCACCGAATATGGGGCTTCGCAATCTTCATCGGCCTGATGGCGGTGATGTTCCAGGCGATCTTTTCGTGGGCCAATGTGCCGATGCTTCTGATCGGCGACGGCATTAATTGGATCGATGCACAGATCATGCAGGTGTTGCCCGCCGGCGACCTGCGAAACCTGCTGATCGACGGAGCGATCGCCGGCGTCGGCGCCGTGGTGACATTCCTCCCGCAGATCCTTTTCTTGTTCCTGTTCATCGGATTCCTTGAGGACACCGGGTACATGGCGCGGGCAGCGTTCATCATGGACCGGACTATGAGCAAGGTAGGACTGCACGGAAAGTCATTCATCCCTCTCCTCAGCTCGTTTGCATGCGCGATCCCCGGGATCATGGCAACAAGAACGATCGAGAACCGGAAGGACCGCCTTGTGACAATGCTTGTTGCACCTCTCGTCAGCTGCAGCGCACGGCTTCCCGTCTACGCGCTGATGATCGCGGCATTCATTCCACAAAAGCGTATGTTCGGAGTATTTTCGCTCCCGGGCCTCACGCTCGTATCGATGTATCTTCTCGGACTGACCGCCGCGCTGGTCATGGCATGGTTTTTCAAGAAAACGTTGCTGCGGAGCGAAACTCCGGCGTTCATCATGGAACTCCCGCCGTATAAAATGCCGTCGTTGAAGTCTGTGCTGCTCCATATGTGGGAACGGTCGGCCCTGTTTCTGAAACGAGCCGGCACGATCATCCTCGGCGTCTCAATAGTTTTGTGGTTCCTCGCGACATACCCGAAAACGGAAAATGCTTCCGCATCGGAAAGCCTGGACAGAAGCTTCGCCGGTCGGGCGGGGCATTTCATCGAGCCGGCGATCAAGCCGCTTGGGTTCGATTGGAAGATCGGCATCGGCCTGATCGGGTCCATTTTGCAGCGCGAAGTTTTTGTGAGCACGCTCGGAACGATCTACAACATCAGAGACGCGAAACAGGAAAGCGGCATTATGTCGCTGCAGGAGCACCTCCATAAAGACATCAATCCTGCCACCGGACTCCCCGCTTTTACCGCATTGACAGCGATCTGCCTGATGGTGTATTATGTGCTTGCAATGCAGTGTATGTCGACATTTGCCGTGATGCGGCGGGAAACAAACGGATGGAAATGGCCGCTGTTTCAGATGGGGTATATGTCGGCGCTTGCGTATGTGGGAACGTTCATTGTTTACCGGGCCGGCCTTTTGATCGCAGGATAACGATGGGTGACTGGCAGCAAATAGTTTCTTTGTCGATTGTAGCTTTGAGTGCCGTGCTCTTGGTTCGGAATCAGATCCAAAAGCGAAAACGGTCCCGACTCAACGGCTGCGCCGCCGATTGCGGATGCGCCGAATCTGCTGTTCCGCCAAAAAAATCTTGAAGTAAAAACCATACAAAAAAAATGCACTGCCGCTTCCTCGCCAAAGGTCAACGGCAATGCATCAGATCAAAAGGAGCGCGTTGTGCACACCCCTCTCGTTTTTAATGTACGGAAGAAGCGATGGTTTGTCAACACGAATACGCTCCAAACCAATTGCCAGGAGCGCTTCATGACCGTGCCGCGTGGATTTCTCCTCGTCCTTTTCATCCTTACCATCCCACACTTTTCTCTCGCTCAATTCTCAACAGCGGACTCGACGTACGTCATGGGGGAAGTTCTTGTCCCGGCCTACAAAAGCATGGACGGGATCGGCCAGATGAAAGACTATTCACGCGGCATCATCTACGCCGGGATGAAGAACGAAGTGCTCGAGATCGACAGCCTCGATGCCAACAAGGCGATCAACAACACCCGGCAGATTCTCGGACGGATCCCGGGGATCGACATTACCGAAAATGAAATGGGAGGATTCACTGCGAACGGAATCGGCTTTCGCGGATTCAATCCGTACCAAAGCATCGAGACGAACACCCGGCAGAACGGATATAACATTTCCGCCGACCTGTACGGCTACAATGAATCGTACTACCTTCCGCCGATGGAAGCGGTCAACAACATTACTATTTTGGAGGACGGCTCTGCGCTCGCATTCGGCCCGCAGCTCGGGGGCGTGGTAAATTATGAACTGAAGGACGGCGGGCCGGATCCGCTGCAAATCAATTCCTCTCAAACTGCGGGAAGCTACGGGCTCTTCAACAGTTTCAATTCCATCGGTGGAACCGACGGTGATTTCAAGTATTACGGTTTTCTGCAATACCGGCGCATTCAGGGATGGAGAGAAAACTCGCAGCAAACGCAGTGGTCGGGGTACGGAAGCGTGAAGTATGACGCTTCCGAAAGGCTGCACGTCGGATTGGAGTACACGATCTTGCGCAACCTTATTCAAATGCCCGGCGGCGAGAACGATTCGATGTTCTACGCAAACCCGCAGGGTTCGCTTCGCAGCAGGAATTGGCTCAACAGCCCGTGGAACATTCTCGCCTCTCACATTGATTATAGAATAAACGACAACACTTCCCTCAACCTTGTTTCGTCGTATCTTTCCAGTCAGCGCAATCTTGTTTGGAGGAATGAAGATGTGCCGGCGTACGTCCCCGATACCATTATGGCAAACCTCACGTACGCACCGCGCGAAGTTGAGGAAGAATTTTTTAATACATTCACCACCGAACTCAGGCTTTTGTCGAACTATCATCTCTTCGATCAGGGGCACACCTTCTCTTTCGGCGTTCGTTATGCATATTCTCATCTCATAAGAAAGGACGGCGCCGACGGAACGACCGGATCGGATTTCGACCTGACAACCGTTTCGCCGTGGGGACAGGACATGGATTTCTACACCACAAACATCGCTCCATACATTCAAAATATTTTCAGAATCGGCGACGCGTTAAGTGTCACGCCGGCGTTGCGATTCGAATACCTGAACACGACAGCTAACGGGTATGCCGAGAACGAGGATGGAGACCTTGATCAACCGTATGTCACTGTTGCCAACGAAAGCCATTCGAGAACATTCTTTCTTGGGTCAATTGGATCCCAGTTGAAAATTTATGATGCCGGCGAACTGTATGCCAACGTTAGCCAGTCATACCGGCCGGTGACCTACGATGATCTGACGCCGTTCGGCACCATCGCCCGCATCGATCAGCATCTGAAAGATGCTTCTTCAAACAATGCCGACATCGGGTACCGGGGGACGATCGACAGCTTCCTTAATTTTGACATAAGCTTGTTCTACATGCACGTTAGAAACGACATCGGCATTGTCGAGCAAAGGGAAGATACGGCGGTATACCAATTTGAAACCAACACCGGAGTGGACGACCACAAAGGCGCCGAAACGTATATCGAAATGAATCTTCTCGGAGGCATCATTCCGAACGATGATTTTGGAAGATTGGGCATTTACAATTCGTTCGCCTACACGGACGCGCGGTATACTTCCGGCGAATACTCGGGCAACTCTGTCCCCTACGCGCCGAAGTACGTTGAGCGTGTCGGGCTCGATTACAGCTACAGAGGCTTTTCCATGAACCTCCAATACTCGTACACATCGCTCTGCTTCAGCGACCCCGGCGATGCCAAGTTTTCTTCCGACGGATTGGTGGGGACAATCCCATCGTATGGGGTCATCGATCTGTCCGCAACCTATAAAGTTGCAAAATATGAATTTAGGTTGGGGGTGAACAATCTCACCGATGCCGCTTATTTCACGATGAGAACCGACGAGTATCCTGGTCCGGGCATCATTCCCTCCATCGGCCGAATGATCTACATCGGACTCTCGGAAACAATGTGACGAATATGTCCATGAGGACAGGTTTCAACTTTAAAAGAAAATTTGTAGATTGAAGTACATTACTTCGAGGAGACAATGGACAATACCAGCGTTCAGCCGACAGCGGTCACAAAGGAGCTTGTCTATGAAGCTCTCAAAGATGTGCACGATCCGGAAATTCCCGTCAGCATTGTGGACCTCGGGTTGGTCTACGATGTTAAGATCATTGACGGCTGGGTCGGCGTGAAAATGACGTTGACCTCACCGGGCTGCGGCATGTCATCGATGATCGCGAACAACGTGCGTGACCGTGTAAAGAAGATCGCCGGTGTCAGCGACGCCGACGTACGCATTGTCTGGCAGCCCCAATGGAATCCCGCAATGATAGCCCCCGAAGCGCGCAAGAAGCTCGGCTGGACATAAGATAATTCGCGTCACACGAAAACAAAAAAGGCATCTCACGATCCGTGAGATGCCTTTTTTAATGATATGCCGGAGACCTTATCTGCGTGCAAGCGAAATCCCAGCTTTCTTCCTGATGGAAGCGGGGATATGCTTAAAGAAATTCTTCAGCGCGAGCGGCGGCGTTTTCGTCCGGCGAGGCAGCATGCGCGAAATTGAACCCGCTGCTTTCCCGGAGCCAGTCCCGGATGAAGTGAAATTCACCGGGGTCCCGAAATAGTAGGAATAAAAATATCCCGTTACGTTCTGACCGCTGATGTTTGGAAGTTGGTCGCCGACCTCCGAAAGAAAGTTTCCGGGACCGTTGAACGACCAAAGGCTCAAACTGTATGAACCTGCAGGAAGCGGCGAATTTACCTGCGGATACCCCCAGAATGAAGAATCGATAGTGTTGTCGCCGATGACCTTTTGAGTGTTGGTCGTCAGAAAATACAGGAACGTGCTGTCGCCCGAGAGGAAACCCCAATAGTTGGCGCTGTATCCTGAGTGTGTGGCCCCGCTGTCCACCCACGTCGCGGTAAACGTCTTCGGGACCGTTCCGTTATCGGCCGGATTCGTAATTGCAGTGACACCGACCATCCTCACAGAGCCCTCGGCATCGATTGTTCCGTTCTTATCAAAATCGATCTTGATCTGATACATCTCGCCGGGCGTCAGCGCGAAATTGGCGGGGGAACCGGTGAATGCATAGTACGATCCACCCCCAAGAGGGGTGAGGGTCGTGAATTGGCTGCCGTACCCTATCTGCACAGCTGCACTGTCCCAATCGCTCGTAGAGTTATCCGGCGTGGTCAGCTGGATCGAGGCGATAGCATAATCAAAAGCCTCGCTGCCGCTGCCGCTGTGATATAAGGAAGCATTCACCTGAAAATTTCCCTGTTGAGGAAGCCCCAGCGTCAGGTCGGGAGCCGTGTAGCAGGAATCCCCCGCGGAGCCTGTGTAGACCACTTCTTCAGCCGTGCTCACCTTCGAGCCGGAAAGCACCGTGGCCACGATGCGCACGTTCGATGACGGAGATGCATCCAGGTCGAAATACCCGTTCTTATCGGTCGAGCCATTCGCCCCGGGATACAAGTCGACCTCTGCACCGGCGGCCGGTGTGCCGTTTGAATTTTTCACGTAGCCTTTGATGCAAGCGCGCTGATTGACAGCGGGAGCTCCGCCGTACCACGAAAGATGCATGATCGTTGCTTTTATCGCGGGGATGGAAGCGTCAACCGAGGAGGGCCCGATGACTCCGGGTACGGGCGTTTTCCATTTTCCGTCGGATGGATCGTACAAATAACATTCGATCGGGTCTCCGTTTCTATACCCGGGTTTGCCGCGCAACGAAGCCGGAATGGGAAGCTCGATATTTGCCCCCGATCCGGCGGACGTATTGAACGGCAGGACATTGCCGTTGGCGTCGGTCACGGTGTACTCGGCGAACGAAACGGGTTGGAGATACACCGTGTTGCCGGTCGCATCCACCGCCTGAAGCCCGCCCGGGAGCGCGCGAACCTGATCCGTCGTCGGATCAAGCCCGGTCACCGTTACGGTGACATTTCCCGACGCGGAAACAAAATTCGGCGGCAAGGTGATGACGGCGTTTGATTTTGTATCGGCAACGCTGCCGCCCGCGTTCGCCGGAACGCTTTGGCTTCCCCCCACTTTTAAAAGACTTACCGTGATGTTCCTGGTGCTGTCTCCCTTCAGGGTAACCACGACCTGATTCAAGGAGTATCCAGTTTTTGATATGTTGATGGTTTTGGTGGAATCGGTCGGGACAGAGATGGAAAAGGCCCCGTTCGCATCCGTGGTCGTCGACGTGCTTGAGCCGACGATCTGTACAGTTGCTCCGGCCAACACAGGATTGCCCGTCGTGCTAGCGTCGTTGACGACCCCCACAACCTTCGCCGGGCCGGATGATGTACTGCCGCCACCGCCCGGTCCTGTCATGGAATTATTTTTGCTGCAGCTCGCCACCCACATCCCAACTCCAACGATGAACAGGACTGAGACGCCGAGGCGCATTGCAAAGCGAGATCGTTTTTTCATGATCCTCCCTTTAGTTTATTGATTGATAGATGAAGTAGAGTTATTGATGTTCTCGTTCGTCCATGGAATGAAATGCATACGCGCCGAATAGCATCTTGTGCTTCTCGATGACCTTTCCCTGATCAACGTCGATCATGTCCAGTGAGCTCTCCCCACCGCACAAGACATATAACAGTTTTCCGCCGGGAGAGAATTCCAGTGACGTAGGGTTTGCGTCGACCGGGATCTCCTTCAGCACTTCTTTTGTTTTCAAATCCACAAACAGCACACGGTCGGTGTAAAAGCAGCTCACCACAATCCGGCCGTTCTCCGGCTGCAGCAGCATCATGGATGGGCCATTTTGCACAACAATCGAATCGACGATCTGCATTTTCTTGACATCCACAATTGAAATCCGGCTGCTTTGAAAATTATTGACGTACAACGTGCTCCCGTCGGCGGACGGAAGAAGATGCCACGGATAAATCCCCGCCGTGATAGATTTCAGCAGCCTGCCATCATGAAGGTCCAGAACTAGTATCAATCCGGGCTTACTCTGCCCTATCTCGTTGCGGCACGTCACAAAGCACTGGCGTTGATCCGGCGTGATCCATGCTTCGATCGGCGAATAATGGGATGAGCATGGGACAGGAATACGCCGCTTGACCGAAAGGGTCTTTGAATCCAGGAACGAGACGGTGCGATAGCCGAGCTGCACGATGAAGATCTCGGAACTGTCGGAAGAATACTTCGGGGCGAATGGTTTCGCTCCGACAGATCGGTCATGGCAATCGTAGCATGTCGCATGGGCCATCGCGTTGACTTTCTCATGCATCGGTTTTGCGATGTCAGGAAAATTCGGATCCGTAAGATAAGTTCTCGCGAAGGATGCAGGGAGAAGCTGGGCCGGAGCTCTGTTCAAGGTGATCCATGCCGAACTGTCTTTCATTGCCCCTTGACCATTGCCCTCATGTCCTTGTCCCATCATGCTCGGCGACGGGGAACGGAAGGCGGAGAGGTTTGAAGAATCTTTTTTGATGAATTGTCTCGCATATTCCCAGAACTCCGGGTTCTTGAGATCGTAAGTCGTTATGCTTTGTGCCCCGCTGTTGACGACATACAACAAACGGTCGCGCGAAACAATCATGTCGTGAGGGAGCTTCTGCGTCGGCAGCGCACCAACGATGGTATCAGCTGCAAGATCGAATATCGTAATTCGATTGAGGGCAGAATGGGTGATGAGAAGATAATGGTCGGGGGGGAACGCCGCCTTGCCGCGTTGACAATGAAAATTTAGCGTTGCAAGAACAAGGGCAAAGAGGATTACCCCTTCCCTCCGCAGACGAAGAGTGTGGCGCTGTCGTAACATTGAGTCTTGAAACTTAGGTATGCTGGTGAAACCGTTCTGCCGGCAAGAAGGACGGCCACAAATGATCTGCTCTAAAATTAACGAAAGGCTCTCTAAATTGCAAAGACAAAACTATTTTTTTTGACCGTGCGGCTTTCTTGTGAGCCGTGTCAAACATTGAATCTAAAATGAACGATGTCGCCATCCTCAATAATGTACTCTCTCCCCTCTATGCGAAGCAGTCCTTTATCCTTGACGGCCTGTTCACTTCCAAGTCTGATCAGATCGTCATATTTCATTATTTCCGCTCGAATAAAACCTTTTTCAAAGTCGGTGTGAATAACGCCCGCCGCTTCGGGTGCAGCAAGCCGGCGCCGAATTGTCCATGCGTGGACCTCTTTAGGGCCTGCTGTATAAAAAGTCAACAGTTGAAGAAGGTCATACCCGGTATGGATGACCTGTTCCAGCCCGGATTCTTTCAATCCCAGCCCGGAAAGAAACCCGGCTCGTTCTTCAATCGGCAGTTCCGCGACTTCTGCTTCAACCGCCGCGCTTACGACGACTGCTTTTGCATTTTCTTTTTGCGCTATTTCTTTCACCTGCGAAACGTAGGCATTTGCTCCCGCAACATCTTTTTCGTGGACATTGCATACGTACATGACCGGCTTGTTTGTCAACAGATGCATATCCCGGATCCAAAAGCGCTCCTCGTCGCCGTTGAGGATCATGTACTGGGCAAGCCGGCCCTCCAGAAGATGCCGTTGAAGCCGCAGGCAGAATTCGTGTTCGGCCTTGTTTTTTTTATCTCCGGTCTTTGCTCTTTTTTCCGCCTCCCCCGTTTTCTTCTCAACAGTCTCAAGGTCCTTGAATATGAGCTCGGCCTCGATGACTTCAATGTCCCGTTTCGGATTGACGCTCCCGTCCACATGGATTACATTCGGGTCGTCGAAGCAGCGGACCACATGCGCGATGGCGTCAACCTCGCGGATGTGCGACAGGAATTGGTTGCCGAGCCCCTCGCCTTTGCTGGCCCCTTTCACCAATCCCGCGATATCGACAAATTCGATGACAGAGGGGATGGTCTTGGCCGGATGATAAAGAGTGACGAGCCCGTCGATGCGGGAATCGGGGACCGCGACGATGCCTACGTTCGGGTCGATGGTGCAAAAAGGATAGTTTGCCGCTTCCGCTCCGGCGGCCGTGATCGCATTGAATAGAGTCGACTTCCCGACGTTCGGCAAGCCGACGATACCGCAGTTAAAACCCATGGTTCCCGGCGAATGTCAAAATTGAAAAATTATTCACGAATGAACTAAAGATACTGAAAATTCGCCACGTTTCAAAAACTTCGAAAAATAACTTGCATAATTATACAACATACTGTATATTTATACCCTTGCAATTCGAAGGATGAATGTATGAACGTATCGATCGTAGGCGCTTCCGGATATTCGGGAGCGGAGTTGATGAGGCTGTTGTTAAAACATCCCAACATCACGATCACGAACGTCTTTGCGCACAGCAGCGCCGGAAAACGCGTCGACGAACTCTACGGGGTCTTCCGCGGACAGACCGACCTCGTGTTCAAGGAATATTCCGTTGGCCTGGTTGCCGATGCAGATGCCGTGTTCGTCGCCCTGCCTTCGGGGGAAGCGATGCACATTGTGCCCGAGCTGTTGAAGGCGAAAAAAAGAGTCATCGACCTCGGCGGGGACTTCAGGCTCAAGAATTTGCAGTCATACCAGAAGTATTATCAGCGCGAACACGTCTCGGCGGAGTTTCTTTCTGAATCGGTGTACGGCCTGCCGGAATGGAACTGCGCGAAGATCAAAACTGCCCGGCTTGTCGCAAACCCGGGATGCTATGCCACGAGCGCCGTCCTTCCCTTGATTCCAATGCTCAAAGAAGGGATCGCTGAAGAAACGGGCATCATCATCAGTTCTCAGTCGGGGGTTTCGGGGGCAGGGCGCAGCGCCTCGCTCAACTATTCATTTTCAGAAGTAAACGAAAGCGTCAGAGCATACAAGGTGAGCGTCCACCAGCATACCCCTGAGATCGAATCAGCAATTATGGAAAACGGACCATCGAACATCAAGGTGACGTTCGTTCCCCATCTCATCCCGATCACGCGCGGAATTTATTCTACGATCTATCTAAGGCTGAAGAAGGCCGTCGAGCACGGAGAAATTTCTTCGATCTACAAAAAATACTATTCCGGCGCTCCGTTTGTCCGGGTGGACGGCTCATCGGTTCCCGAGATCAAGAATGTGAATTATACCAATTTCTGCGATATCGGCTTCCACATCGATGAAAGGAACAATACGCTCATTCTCCTGAGCGTGATCGACAATCTCGTAAAGGGAGCCGCCGGCCAGGCGATACAAAATATGAATCTCATGTTCGGGTTCGCGGAAACGGAAGGACTGTTGTAAGAGTGAAAAAGAAAGATGGAAAAATCAAAATTGTCACTGGGGGTGTCTGCGCACCAAAAGGATTTATGGCTTCCGGCGTTCATTGCGGCATCAAGAGGCAGAAGAAAGACGTCGCGTTGGTCGTCTCCGAAGTTCCGGCACTTTCCGCCGGAGTCTTCACACAAAGCATCACGAAGGCCGCGTGCGTTACGCTCGACCAGCAGCAGCTGAGACAATCGAAAGTTGCCTCGGCAATTTTAGTGAACAGCGGCAACGCGAACGCGTGCACGGGGAAAAGAGGAATGCGGGATGCTGTCCGGTCGGTTGCAGCGACAGCGCAGGCTCTGCACGTTCCTTCATCGCAGGTGCTCGTTTCCTCTACCGGCGTGATCGGCCAGTTCCTTCCGATGAAGGCCCTACGCTCCGGCATCATTGCGGCGTCGCACCACCTTCGAACCGACGGCAACGCTGATGCCGCGCTGGGAATCTGTACGACCGATACGTTTACGAAAGAATATGCCGTTGAAATTACGATCGGGGATGTCCCGGTCCGCATCGGCGGCATGGCCAAAGGCTCGGGAATGATCGCGCCAAACATGGCAACGATGCTCGCCTTCATCACCACGGATGCAAACATCTCCCATCCTCTTCTGAAAACGACTTTGCGGCGCGCGACGGAACGATCGTTCAACAGGATCACCGTCGACGGCGACACGAGCACGAACGACATGGTCATCGCATTGGCGAATCGGAAATCCGGAAACCTCCTGCTGAAGGAAAGCTCTTCATCATACCGACTTTTTTACGAGGCATTTGAGCATGTTCTGGTCGTTCTGTCGAAAATGATCGTGAAGGACGGCGAAGGCGCTACAAAGTTCGTCGAAGTCACTGTCAAAGGAGCAAAGTCGACTGCGGAAGCCGAAGCGGCAGGAAAGACAATTTGCAATTCGCTATTAGTTAAGACTGCCATTCATGGCGAGGACGCCAATTGGGGGAGGATTCTTGCCGCAGTCGGACGCTCGGGAATACAGTTCAATCCCGACACAACAGAGATCTTTTTCGGCGGCCTCAGGATCCTCGGCAAAAACTACAATATTTCATTCTCCGAACAGAAGGCGAAAACTATTCTGAAACAGAAAGAAATCACCATCACCGTCGATCTTCACGGAGGGAAACACGCTGCGACACTATGGACATGCGATCTGTCCAAGGGATACGTCGACATCAACGCGAGTTATAGAAGTTAAGAAAGCCCCAAAAGTCTTTTTGTGCTAAGAAGAAGATGAAAAAAGAAGAAGTCCTCATTGAAGCCCTCCCCTACATCCAAAAGTATGAGGGGAAGACGTTCGTCATAAAGTACGGCGGTGCGGCAATGACCGATCCGTCGCTGCGCGAAACATTCGGCAAAGACGTGACGATCCTTCGGAAGATCGGGATCAACATTGTCATCGTCCACGGCGGCGGGAAAGAGATCACCGAGATCGCCAGGAAGCTCGGCATCGAGACGAAATTCGTGAACGGGCAACGCTACACGGACGAAGCAATGGTTGAGGTCGTGCAGATGGTCCTGGCGGGAAAGATCAACAAGGAGATCGTCAATCTGATCAACGGCAACGACGGCGACGCCATCGGCTTGAGCGGCGTGGACAACACGCTCCTTCGGGCCGAAAAAATTCTTGACGGCGAAAATGACCTCGGCCTGGTTGGACGAGTCACATCGGTCAATGTCCCCTTCATCGAGCTTCTCTTAAAGAACGGAATGATGCCGGTGATCGCACCGCTGGGCGTCGGCAAAAAGGGAACGATCTATAATGTCAACGCCGACCTTGCCGCAGGAACCATCGCCGACGCGCTGAAGGCAGAGAAACTCGTGTACCTGAGCGACATCGAAGGGATCGTCATCAATAACGAGCGGATATCTTCGCTCACCGAAAAAGAGGCCGAGCGTCTCATTGAACAGGGAGCGATCTTCGGGGGGATGATCCCAAAAGTCCGTTCGGCGTTCAAAACATTGAACGCGGGGGTGAAGAAAGTTCACATCGTCGACGGACGCATCAAGCATTCGCTCCTTCTGGAGATCTTCACCGATGAAGGTATCGGAACACAAATGGTCCGCGAGAGCCTGATCAAAAGAAAATCGTAACGCATCATCGTGAACAAGTCCAAACGACATTTTACGATCAAGGAGATCATCCAGTCGAAGGCGATCTCCAGCCAGGAGGAGCTCTCCGTCGACCTGAAGAAACGGGGTTTTGACGTCACCCAGGCAACGCTGTCGCGCGACCTCAACGAACTCGGCGTCGACCGCATCCATGCTGAAGACGGCATGCGGTACGTTCTCAGTACCGGGAGCGAGGAACGAAAGCTGAAATCGCTTGTCGGTTTCGAAGTGACAAGCGTCGACGCAAACGAGGCGATGATCGTCATTCGAACGCTGCCGGGGAGAGCGCCGGGCGTCGCCTCGTTCCTCGATTCGCTCCACCACCCGCACCTTCTCGGGACGGTCGCCGGTGACGACACTGTCCTGGTGCTGCCGTCGACGATCAAAAAAATTCAGGCGGCGTTGAAGGACGTCAAGGACGCTCTTGTTGAACGAGCCGGAACACGTTGATGAATAATGTACGTTCACACTATCATGGACAACCATAAGGAAGAATACTCTTGAAAAAGGAAAGAATTGCCGTCGCATATTCGGGCGGCCTCGATACCTCCGTCATCGTCAAATGGCTGCAGGAAAAATATGATGCGGATGTCATCACCGTCACAGGAAATCTGGGACAGCAGAAGGAACTTGTCGGCGTTGCCGACAAAGCCTATAAAACGGGCGCAAAGAAAGTATACGTCCAGGACCTGAAAAAAGAATTCGTGGAAGAATATATCTTTCCCGCCCTCAAAGCGGGAGCCTTGTACGAGCACGTGTATCCGATGGCCACGTCGCTCGGCCGCCCTCTTCTTGCAAAAGCCCTGGTCGACGTCGCGAAGAGAGAAAAATGCACGGCCGTTGCTCACGGATGCACGGGGAAAGGAAACGACCAGGTTCGTTTCGAGGTGTCGGTGATGGCGCTTGCGCCGGAATTGAAAGTGCTCGCTCCGCTGCGCGTGTGGGAATTCAAATCGCGCGAGGAAGAAATCGCCTACTGCGAAAAGCACGGCATTCCCGTTTCCGCCACCAAGAAGAATCCGTATTCGATCGATGAAAATATCTGGGGAACGGCGATCGAATGCGGTATCCTCGAGGACCCGATGGTCGAGCCGCCGCAGGACGCGTACCAGCGGACGGTCGCCCCCGAAGACGCGCCGAACAAGGCGACGTATGTGTCAATCGAATTCAAAGAAGGCATCCCGGTGGCCCTTAACGGCAAGAAGATGAGCGGCGTTGCGCTGATCGAAGAGCTGAACGCGGTCGCCGGAGCAAACGGCATCGGAAGAATTGATCTCGTCGAAAACCGGCTGGTCGGAATCAAGTCCCGCGAAGTCTATGAAGCTCCGGCGGCCGTCACCCTTCACTTCGCTCATCTCGAGCTGGAACGATTGACCCTCGACAAAGAAGTTTTCCACTATAAATCGAAACTGGCGGACGAATACGCGACGATCATTTACAACGGGCTCTGGTTCTCGCCGCTGAAAGAAGCCATGGACGGATTCATCAACGAAACGCAAAAAAATGTTTCGGGGCTGGTGAAAGTGAGAATGTATAAAGGCAACCTCACCGTCGGCGGACGCACATCTCCTTACTCCCTCTACGATACAAATTTGGCAACGTATACTGTTGAAGACACCTTCGACCATTCGGCGGCCGAAGGCTTTATCAAGATCTACGGCCTTCCGTCGAAAACGTTCCACAAGATCAACAAGGCGAAGGAAGGAAAAGTGAAGGGATTGTTGCGAAGAAAGTAGTCGGGAGACAGAAATAACCGAACGGTTGACAGGAGTCAGAGAAAAGCCATCCGATAAAAAGGATGGCTTTTTTATTTGTCTCAGGTCACAGAGGGGGATTTATTGTCCGGATTTCTGCCAATTTGGGCGGTGATCCATTTCGGTCGGCTTCTTTGCCTTGATATTTTTGGCGGAATGAGTTACATTATTACAGGAAGATGAGGTTTTGATTGCAGAATGTAGGAATCTTAACAGCTTTTATTTTTGGATTGCTCTCCTTTGTATCCCCTTGTGTGCTTCCGATAGTACCAGGATACATTTCCTTCATTTCGGGCGTTTCGCTCGATGAAATGAAGGGGGTGGAACAGAACAGGTCTGCCCTGCGTTCAATTATATTGAACTCCATATTTTTCATCGGCGGGTTTACGCTGGTCTTTGTCCTTCTCGGCGCAACCGCAACGACACTCGGCAAGGCGTTCAACGAATACTATGCGACGATCAGCAAGGTCGCCGGCGTGCTGATCATCGTCTTCGGCCTGCACATGATGGGATTGTTCAAGATCAAGTTCCTGAACTACGAACAGAGATTTCACGTCCAGCAGAAGAAGCTCGGCATGCTGGGATCGTTTTTAGTCGGCACCGCGTTCGCTTTCGGGTGGACGCCGTGCATCGGACCGGTGCTAGCGGCCATCCTGGTGATCGCAAGCCGGCAGGACACCGTGTATAAAGGAATTGTGTTATTGGGAAGTTACTCGCTTGGACTCGGCATCCCGTTCTTTCTGACGGGCGTGAGCATCAATATGTTCTTCTCGATGTTCAACAGAATTAAGAAATATTTTCATGCGATCGAAGTCGTGGGGGGCGCCATGCTCGTTGCCCTGGGCATCCTCATCATCACGAACTCTCTGACAATTCTCTCATCGTACTTTTCACGATGGCTTCCATTTCTCAATGAACTGTCATAACGACAAATGTAAAGGAATCGCTATACATGGTTAAGAAAACAAAATCCCTTGATGAAGTGACGATCCGCTTTGCGGGCGATTCGGGGGACGGAATGCAGTTGACCGGAACGCAGTTCACGAACACATCCGCCATCATGGGGAATGACCTGAGCACGCTCCCGGATTACCCGGCGGAAATTCGGGCGCCGCAAGGGACGCTCTTCGGCGTCAGCGGATTTCAGATCCATTTCGGCAGCACAGAGATCAACACGCCGGGGGACCAATGCGACGTCCTCGTGGCGATGAATGCCGCCGCGCTGAAGGTGAACCTTCGCGGGCTTGTTGATGGCGGCGCTATCATCGTCAACACGGACGGTTTCAACGACAAGAACCTGAAACTTGCCGGCTACGCGTCCAATCCGTTGACCGACAATTCTCTTGCCAATCATCCCGTCTATCAGGCCGACATCACGAAGCTCACCAGCCTTGCGCTCGCCGACATGAATTTGCCGACAAAGATCGTCGACAGGACGAAGAACTTTTTCGCGCTGGGGATGATGTACTGGATGTACAACCGTCCGATCGACAACACCGTCGAGTGGATCAAGTCAAAATTCAAGAGCAAGCCGGACATCATCGAAGCGAACACCCGAGTGCTGAAGGCGGGATGGAACTTTGCAGAGACGACGGAAATTTTCAACGTCCGGTATGAAGTGAAGGCAGCCTCCCTTCCGCGCGGAAAATACCGGAACATCACCGGCAATACCGCGGTCGCGCTCGGCCTCGTCGTAGCGGCGAGCAAGGCGAAGCTCGACCTGTTCCTCGGCAGCTACCCGATCACTCCGGCGAGCGACATTCTCCACGAGTTGTCGATGTATAAAGAATACGGCGTAAAAACGTTCCAGGCGGAGGATGAGATTGCCGCGATCACCAGCGCCATCGGCGCTTCCTTCGGCGGCGCGCTCGCCGTAACGACGACGAGCGGTCCCGGGGTCGCTTTGAAGACCGAAGCGATCGGCCTCGCGGTGATGGTTGAGCTCCCTCTGCTCATCATCAACATCCAGCGCGGCGGACCGAGCACAGGGCTTCCGACGAAAACGGAGCAGGCGGATCTGCTTCAGGCCCTTTATGGACGCAACGGCGAAGCTCCCGTTCCGATCCTTGCCTCCGCGACGCCGAGCGATTGTTTCGACACCGTCTTTCAGGCTGCAAGGATCGCACTGAAGTACATGACTCCGGTGATGGTGTTGTCCGACGGATATCTCGGCAACGGATCCGAGCCATGGAAGCTTCCGAACCTCGCCGACATCCCCGACATTTCACCCAAATTCAGGACCGATCCCAATAATTATCTCCCGTATTTGCGCAACGAGACGACGCTCGCGCGCGAATGGGCGATACCGGGAACACCGGGGCTCGAGCACCGGATCGGCGGACTTGAAAAACAGGATAAGACGGGAAACGTCAACTACGAACCTGAAAATCACGACAAGATGGTCCGGCTCCGCGCCGAAAAAGTCGAACGCATCGCGAACGACATTCCTCTCGCAACTGTTGATGGAGATGAGAAGGGTGATTTGCTTGTGGTCGGTTGGGGGGGCACATATGGCGCTATCCGGTCTGCGGTCGAAGCGGCACGGGCGCACGGAAAGTCGGTGTCGCATCTCCACCTCCGCCACCTCAACCCGCTCCCGAAGAACGTCGGAGAAATCCTCTACAGTTTCAAGCATGTTCTGGTGCCGGAAATCAACCTCGGCCAGCTCATCAAGGTCCTGCGGTCGAAATATTTGGTCCCCGCCGTTGGATTGAACAAAGTTCAGGGTCTCCCCTTTAAGTCGTCGGAGATCGAGGCAAAAATTGAAGAAATTTTGGAAGGTAAAAAAGCATGAGTACCCTTGTTGAAGAAGTAGTGTCGAAGAACGAACCTCCCGCAACAAAGTACACGACAAAGGAATTTCAGTCCGACCAGGATGTGCGTTGGTGTCCCGGGTGCGGCGATTATTCGATCCTCGCCCAGGTGCAGCGGATCATGCCCGAGCTTCCGATTAAAAGAGAGAATACCGTGTTCATCTCCGGGATCGGCTGCTCGAGCCGTTTTCCGTATTATATGGACACGTATGGATTCCACAGCATTCACGGACGGGCAACCGCGATCGCCTCCGGGTTGAAAATGGCTCGGCCCGATCTTTCGGTGTGGGTGGTCACGGGGGACGGGGACGGATTGAGCATCGGCGGCAACCACATGATCCATCTTATCCGCCGCAACATCGACGTGAACGTAATGCTCTTCAACAATCAGATCTATGGATTGACGAAGGGACAATATTCGCCGACGTCCGAGTTCGGCAAGGTGACGAAGTCCACCCCAATGGGATCGATCGACTATCCCTTCAACCCGGTCAGCCTTGCCCTGGGCGCAAGCGGCACGTTCGTCGCACGGACAATGGACCGCGACCCGAAGCACCTTCAGCAAATGGTCAAACGGGCCGCCGAGCATAAGGGAACCTCCTTCGTCGAGATCTACCAGAACTGCAACGTTTTTAACGACGGAGCGTTCTTCATGTTCACCGAAAAGGAATCGAAGGACGAAAACGTCGTCTACCTCGAGCACGGCAAACCGCTGATCTTCGGCAAAGAACGGGACAAGGGGGTCATTCTCGACGGATTCAGACCGGCGGTCGTTTCGTTGAAGGATGGAAAACATTCGGTGAACGATCTCATCGTCCACAACGAGAATGATTCGACGTTGGCATTTATCCTTGCGAACATGACGTACAACGCGTCGCTCCCCCGTCCTGTGGGCATTTTCCTCAGCATCGACCGTCCGACGTACGAATCGCAAATGTCCCTCCAGATCAGAAACGCAACCGACAAGAAGGGCAGAGGCGATCTGGAAAAACTGCTCGGCTCGGGCGACACCTGGACGATCCAGTAATCCGGGATTGCAATTTATCGACGCACTTTCTTGCATGAGGAAGTGCGTTCTTTTTTTGCCTTGAACGGAAAGGGTGCTGTTCGTATCTTTAACCCGCTCTCTTCCCCGCTTCCGATTCATCATGATTATTCTCTGGAACATTTCAGCGCGATTCCAATGGATCTAGGTCAGTTATTCGAGCGATGTAAGGCAATCTTCGCTGAAAAGAAAAGTTTCGTCCTGACAACGCACATCAATCCGGACGGCGACGGTTTGGGAAGCGAAGTTGCGCTCGCGTTATACCTGACCGGCGAAGGGAAAAGCGTCTCCATCATTAACCAGAGCAAGACCCCCGAGTATTACATGTTCATGAATTCGCTCTTCCCGATCGCGACATTCGTTCCGGAAATGCATAAACAACTTGTCGGAGACGCCGACGTAATCATTGCACTCGACACGAATACCCCTTCCCGTTTTTCTGCCTTAAAGGAGGCTGTCGCAAAAAGTTCTGCTGCAAAACTTTGTATCGACCATCATCCCGATCAGGAGGCGTTTGCCGACCTCTATATCATCGACGAACAGGCGACAGCAACGGGCGAGATCGTCTTCAAGCTTTTGAAATACCTGAACCCGAACTCCATCACCGCCCCGGTCGCCGAAGCATTGTATGCTGCGATCATGACCGATACCGGCTCGTTTCGGTTTCCCAAGACCGACCCAGAGACCCACGCGATCGCCGCCGAGCTTCTGCAGGCCGGAGCCGACCCGGCAAAAATCTATCAGAGGATTTTCGAGGAGGGTCCGGCGAATAAATTAAAGCTTCTTGGACGGGCACTCGACTCGTTGATGGTTGATCATCACGGCAGGGTTGCATCGATGACGCTTCGGAGAAAGGATTTTACCGAAACCATGACCTCCGAAGAAGACACCGACAATATGGTCAACTTTGCTTTGACGATCGGCGGAGTGAGAATCGGCCTGATGTTCGTGGAGCTTGAAGACGGGATCAAGGTGAGCTTCCGCTCAAAGGGAACAATTCCGATCAACAAGCTTGCGAAAGAATTCGGCGGCAACGGGCATACGAACGCTGCCGGGGCAAGAATTCGCGGCAGGAGCCTCGATGAAATTGTAAGATCCGTGACCGAAAGGTCTAAACAGTACGTGTGACATTTTTTTAAGGAGCCATAATGGAAATCAAGTTCGAGCTTGCTTCACTCGCCGAAATCAAAGGAGATGCGGCTGCGGTATTCATTGTCCAGGAAAAGAACGGGATTGCGCAGCAAATCGCCGCGCTGGGAAAACAGGTCGGCGAAAAGATACAGCCGGCCGTCGCACTCAAAGACTTTACCGGGAAGGCGGGCGAACTGCTTTCGCTCTATACCGAGAGATCGCTGACCGCTCCCCGATTGTTCCTTGTTGGAATGGGTGAACCGGAAAAGCTCTCCCTAGAGAAGATCCGCCGCGGATCAGCCGCAGCCGCTACAGCTGCTCAGAAAATGAAGCTCGGGTCGCTCGCCATCGAATTTTCCCTCTCGCTCCCCAACGGAAATTCGAAAATCTCCCCATCCGAAATAGCGCAGGCCATTGTCGAAGGCGCAGCACTCTCGGCCTATAAATACGACAAATACATCACCTCGAAGGACAACGGGAAGAAGCTCAATCGACTCACGATCTTTACTCCCGATAAAAAAAGAGGAAACGAAATTCGGGACGGTGTCCGGCGCGGCGAGATCCTTGTTGCGGCGGCGTGCGCTGCGCGGGATCTGCAGAACGCTCCTTCCAACGAAATTTATCCGGAAACGCTCGCTCATCAGGCGCAGCAAAATGGGAACGAGCATGGATTTAAAGTGACGGTATTTGACCAGAGAAAGATAGAGAGTTTGAATATGGGAGGAGTTCTCACCGTCGGCAAAGGGAGCAATCATCCTCCGCGATTCATTATTCTTGAGCACAATCCGGGCAAGGTGAAAACGGGAACCGTGGTGCTTGTCGGCAAGGGAGTGACGTTCGACAGCGGCGGTATTTCCATCAAGCCGGCGGCGAACATGGCCGAGATGAAAATGGACATGAGCGGCGCCGCGGCGGTCATCGGAACGTTTCAGGCGCTTGCGGAGTTGCAGCTTCAGGTGCACGTCATCGGATTGATCCCTGCGGTCGAAAATATGCCGAGCGGAACTTCGATGAAACCGGGGGACATCGTCCGTCATTACGGCGGGAAGACTTCGGAGGTCGACAACACTGATGCAGAAGGACGGCTGATCCTCGCCGATGCGCTTGGCTATGCGTCCCAATACAAACCCGACGTCGTCATCGATCTTGCGACGCTCACCGGAGCATGCGTTGTGGCGCTCGGCCACCTGGCGACCGGAATGATGGGGAACGATCAGCCGACAATGGATGCTCTGAAAGTTGCCGGAGAGACGACGTACGAGCGTGTCTGGCAGCTTCCGCTTTTTGATGAGTTCGAGAAGCTGATCAAAAGCGACGTGGCGGACGTCAAAAACGTCGGCGGGCGCTGGGGAGGCGCGATCACCGCCGGATGGTTTTTGAAAAAATTCATCGGCGAATATAAATGGGTGCATTTGGATATCGCGGGGACCGCAATTTTGGAAGAATCTATGGAGTACATCCCTAAAGGGGGTTCCGGCGTCGGGGTCCGGCTGCTGGTTGAATTTTTAAAGAACAGAAAATAGCCTGAGCGGGTTCAACTTTTGCCGTCGCAATCCATCTAACGAAAATAATCGAAAGGAGCGTTGTATGAAACGGAATGTTTTGGTTCTTTTCTTTCTCTCCTTCTTTGTCTCAAACCTGCTTCTTGCAGCTCCGCCGGCCAAGGCTGAAAATTTCACTCTCCCCGACTATAACGGCGTCAAACACTCCCTCTCGGATTTCAAGAAAGCAAAAGCGATCGTGCTGATGTTCATTGCGACGCAATGCCCGGTCTCCAACGGATACAACACACGCATGGTGTCGCTCTACAATGACTACAAAAATAAAAATGTCGTTGTCATCGGCATCAACTCCAACAAGCAGGAAAGCGCCGAAGAAGTGAAGCAGCACGCAAAGGACCATGGGTTCGAATTCACCATTCTTAAAGACGATAAAAATGTCATCGCCGATAAATTCGGAGCTTCGGTCACTCCGGAGATCTTCGTTCTCAACCCTTCCTTCGACATTCTCTACCACGGCAGGATCGACGATTCGCGCCGGGAGTCCGATGTGACCTCCCACGACCTTCGGAACGCGCTCGACGAGATCCTTGCCGGCAAACCGGTCACCGTCACAACGACAAAGGCGTTCGGCTGCACCATCAAGAAAATAGATTGATGAGACAGAGACTCTTCGCCGCTTTACTGCTGAGCACATTATGCGGCGGTGCGAGAACTGTGGTTGCGCAGCAGAACGATACCCGCCCGGCTGTCAGGACAATCAATGACAAGGAGCTTGACAGCCTCATCCACAACAGGAACGGAAAAGTTCTTTTCCTCAATATCTGGGCAACGTGGTGTCAGCCTTGTGTCGAAGAATTTCCCGATATCGTCAAACTCTCCGGGATGTACCGGGAAGAGAAAATAGACTTCGCCGCCGTCAGCGTTGATTACCCGGATGAACTCGAATCGAAAGTCCGCCCCTTTGTCGCGGCACACAACGTTCCCTTCAACGTCTATGTCGCGAACGTGAAGAAAGACGAAGACCTCATTAATGAAGTCAACCCTTCATGGAGCGGCGCGATCCCGGCAACCGTAATGTTCGACGCTCAAGGGAAACGGCAGGTATTTATGTTCGGACAAAGCCCGCTCTCGGTTTTCAAAACGAAGCTTGATTCGGTCCTGCACCTAAAAGATTTTTGACGGCCCGCTGACTCATTGTTGATTGTTCATTGATAATTGACCAAATGTACGTTACCTTTCATTAAATCTTTTTTAGTGAAAGGAACGTTCCATGAAAATTCTCATCGCAGATTCATTCCCCCAGTCATACATCTCAGATATTTCAAACCTCGGCGTCGAAGCTCAGTATAAACCGAAACTCAAAGCGGAAGAGCTCGCAGCAAACATCGGTGACGCCTCCATTCTTATAGTCCGTTCCACCGAAGTTCATGCCGACTGCATCAATGCGGGCAAGAACCTCAGCCTGATCATCCGCGCGGGAGCCGGCGTCAACACCATCGACGTGAAAGCGGCAAACGCACGGGGTATTTATGTTGCGAACTGCCCCGGGAAGAACTCCATCGCCGTTGCGGAATTGACGATGGCGCTCCTTCTATCTCTCGACAGACGTGTCGTGGAAAACGTGACCGATCTGCGGAACAACAAATGGAACAAGAGCGAGTACTCGAAAGCTGACGGCATTTTCGGCAAGACCATCGGCATTATCGGCGTGGGACAGATCGGCAAAGAAGTGATTATCCGTGCAAAAGCGTTCGGCCTCCATGTGATCGCTTGGTCGCGTTCGCTGACGCCGGAGAAAGCCGAAAAATTGGAGATCGAATACGCACCGTCGGTCGAAGCGCTCGTCCCCCAATGCAACATCATTTCCATCCACGTGGCATTGAAGCCCGAGACGCGCAATCTGATCAACAAAAGCATCATTCAAGTGATGAAACCGGGCACAATTTTCCTGAATACCTCCCGTGCCGAGGTCGTGGATGAAGCGGCCTTGCGCGAAGCGGTGACGGCAGGAACGCTGAAGGTCGGCGCGGACGTGTTTTCGAACGAGCCGGAAGAAAAAAGCGGGCCGTTCTCCCATCCGCTGGCGTCGATGGCCGGAGTGTACGGAACGCACCACATCGGCGCGTCCACGAACCAGGCGCAGAATGCCGTTGCAGCCGAAGCCGTCTCCATCATCGGCGAATACATCCATCACGGGACCGTCCGGAATTGGGTGAACCGAGCGAAGAAGACCGCCGCAAAATGGGAACTCGTGGTCCGCCACTTCGACAAACCGGGCGTCCTCGCCAACGTGCTCGAGTATCTGAAGACCTCGAAGATCAACGTTCAGGAAATAGAGAACGTGATCTTTGAAGGACAGCAGACGGCATGCTGCACGATGAAACTCGACTCGCGTCCTTCCGATGATATTCTCAGCGAGATCCGGAAGAGAGGAGACGAGATCATTCAGGTGTCGTTGATCGGGCTTTAAGAGCGATACGCATACTCATCGATCCAAAAAGGTGATGCTCACACATCACCTTTTTTTGTTTTGCCGGAGAGATATCGCGCGCGCGGCGGCGGTGACCCAGTTCGAAATCCATGTTTGCAGGACAGGCATTCCTGCCTCTCCGCGTAAAAGGTCAGACAGGAGTGTCTGACCGGCATTTGCTCAACAATGAGTCCCGCCGGTGTGGATCTTGCCTTGCGTTTACGGCGCCATCTTTCTATCTTTTATTTATGTACTCTCAATTTCAATCCGTCGAACGAGAATTGCGCAGTCGAATTTCAGGTGAGGTCTGGTTCGATGTCGGCAGGCGGACGGAGTACAGCACCGCGACGTGCATGTATAGGGTAATGCCGATCGGTGTCATCGCGCCGAAGACCATCGATGACGTTCAACAATCCGTTCGCGTTTGTTCCGAACATGAGATCGCTGTCATACCAAGAGGGGGGGGCTCGGGCCTGGTTGGACAAGCTGTGGGATTCGGAGTGGTTCTTGATTTCACGAAACATATGAACCACGTCAGGCGGATTTCGACAGAGACCGCTTCTGTCACGGCCGAGGCAGGGTGTATCCTCAATGACGTCAACAATCTCCTCCTTCCGATCGGACAATTTTATCCGGTCGATCCTCAAAGCACGAAGCTGTGCACCGTCGGCGGCATCGTCGCCACTAACGCCGCGGGGGCTCACGGCCTGAAGTATGGCTCGACAAAAAACCAGATCAAAAGCCTGACGACGGTCCTTTCGAACGGCGATACCGCCGTCATTAATCCAAACGAAGAGAACAACCGTCTAAGCGCTGAAGGTTCGGTGCGGTTCTCACGGGTGAAGGATATCCTTTCCACACATCGGCAAACCATCGAGAAGCACAAACCGTCGGTAGAAAAATATTCGAGCGGATACAATATTTTTGAAGCCCTCCAAGGGGGACATTTTGACGCGACACGTCTGGTCTGTGGTTCCGAAGGGACCCTTGCGATCGTCACCGAAGCAACGTTGAATATTCTCCCTGTGCCGAAAGCCGCCGTCGCTGCCGCCGCATATTTTGATTCATACCAAACAACGGCGGAGGCAATTCATATTGCCCGCAGATTCTCCCCCGCCGCTCTTGAGCTGCTCGATAAATCGTATACGGATGTTGGCAAAGGTTTAAGCCCGACGAGCGACCGGTTCATCGACCGGGAATTTCAGACGATGCTTCTGATTGAATTTGAGGGGGATGATGCGGCGGGAATGCAAAACGAGGCAGCCGCGCTTCGCGAGGCGCTGCAACGAGCGAACGTTCTCAGCGACTGGATCACGCTGAAGACCGACGACGAACGCCGGTCGCTCTGGATGGTCCGCGAGACGGTTTCGGACATGATCAACCATCTCCCGACCCATGAACATAAAATTTCGACGGTAGAAGACGGAGCAGTGCCGCTTCACAATCTTCCCGAGTACATCAACGGTCTGAAGAGAATTCTCGACAAGTACTCCATCCTTTTCACGGTCTATGGACATGCCGGAATGGGGCATATCCATTGCTCCACTTTCGGAGAACTCACGACGGAATCCGGAAGAGAGCGGATCGACCAGGCGACACAGGAGATCTTCGAGCTTATCATCAAGCTCGGCGGGGTCCTGTCGGCCGAACATGGCGACGGTTTTGTCCGGACGCCCTTTTTAGAGCAGGCATTCGGCCCGGAAGTATACGGCATATTCAAGGAAATCAAGCAAACGCTCGACCCGCAGAACATTCTCAATCCACAAAAAATAATCGGCAGGCAGGACAGGGTTTTTCTCCATGACCTTAAACTTACGTAGACGCTGGATCGGTCTTTTTTTTGCCGTGGTCTCATTGCTCTCTCTTTGGGGAAGCCTTTGTCAGCTTCGATCCCAAGAGGAAGATCGTTCACGGGAACGGTATGGAGACGAATCCCGGTCAAGGGAACAATCCGGCCAGGATGTCATCAACTTTGAATCCCACATGTTCGCCGCCGATTCGGGAATGGTGAGGGTGGACATCCTCTACCGAGTACGGTACGATTTTTTTGTCTTTACGCGAGATTTCTCGGCCGACGGGCCGTTATACCGCGCTCACGGGGAGCTTCTCATCGAGCTTATCGATTCCACCGACACGTCGGTATCGCGCAAAGTGCAGGCGATCAGCTTACAATCGGACGACAACGAAAGCACGCAGCTGCGGCTTCATTACTACCAGGGGGCTGCCTCCTTTGTCGTTCACCCGGGGCGATTTACCTCCCTCTATCATCTGGAGGACAAGGAATCGCGGCGTGAATTCGGCGATCGAAAGCAAATCATGCGTGTCGCTTCGTTCCGCGCAAGTGAGCTGGTCCAGTCGACGCCTCTCTTCGTTGAACCTGTCGGGGATCCGGCCGAGGTGAAAAGATTTGCGGCTCTCAACGATAACAATTCCTCGCAGCTTTCCAAGAACGCCGGGACCCTTCTCACGCTGAAAGACGGAGATGCGGTTCCCTCCGTGAGATACTCGCTCACAAAATTCCTTCCAGAAGGAAGCAATCGCACGATCGTCCAGGAAGATACTGCGGCCGCCGCAGCCGTTTTTCACCACGCCATACTCCGGCTTGCACAAACAACGGGGGAAAAAGTGGAATATGTCTTGGATTCCAGCGCGACGATGGAAACGGTATATTTTCCTCTTGCCACCTCCCGCCTGAGACAAGGACGCTATGCTGCGCACATCCATATATCCGCCGGAGACACGGCAACGGTCAACAAAGAATTTTCAGTCCGCTGGACGGACATGCCGTTATCATTGTACGATTTGGATTTTGCCGTCACGGCAATGAGATACATAACGACCGACAGCGAATACGACGACCTCCGAAGCGGAAACAGGGAAAGCAGGATCAAGAAGTTCGAAGATTTTTGGGCGAAACGGAATACGGTACAGGGTTCGGCGTATAATGAGATGATGGCGGTTTATTTCCGGAGAGTTGATTATGCATTTTCAAATTTCAGGACCCTCAAGGAAGAGAACGGAGTCCTGACCGACCGCGGCAAGGTCTATATTCTCTACGGCAAGCCCTCGAGCATTGAGCGCTCGCTCGCGCCGGGGGGACCGCCGAGGGAAACCTGGATCTATGCTTCGCTCAACAAACAATTCATTTTCGAAGACCCGAGCCGCCAGGGGAACTATAAACTTATCGAATCCGGAACCAGATGAAGCCTCGCATTGCGCTTACCATCGGAGACTTTAACGGCATTGCACCCGAAGTTATCCTTAAAAATATTGACAACGCTCCCCTCCTCAAGACCATTGAACCGGTTCTCGTCGGTTCATTGGAGGTCTTCGATTACTACGCTAAAAGGCTGAAGACCAAAAAGAAGCTCGTTGCTGTGCAGTCGCCGAAGGAACGTGTGGCGGCGAACGCCGTACCGGTGATCAATGCCTACAACGGCACGGCGAAAAATCTTCAGATCGGGAAAGCGGCTCCCGACGCCGGCATCTGCGCGGGAATGGCGGTCGAACGGAGCGTCCGCATGTGCCTCGACGGAGAGGTCGATGCGCTGGTGACCGGACCGGTGTCGAAGGAATCGCTCCACATTGCGGGCTACAACTTTCCGGGGCAGACGGAAATGCTGGCGATGCTGAGCCGGTCTAACCGCGTGACGATGATGCTGATCGCAAAATCCTTCCGCGTCGGTCTCGCGACGATCCACATTCCGATCCAAAAAGTTTCCGAAAATATTTTTGCGGAGCGGATCATCGACAAGCTCGAGACGATCGATGCATCGCTGAAAAGAGATTTCCGGATCGCGATGCCCTCCATTGCCGTTCTGGCGCTCAACCCGCACGCAGGCGAGCATGGCGCGATCGGGCTTGAAGAAATAGAGGTGATTGAACCGGCCATCCTGAAAGCGAAAGAGAAAGGCATCAACGCATCGGGCCCTTTTCCTGCTGACGGATTTTTTGCAACATCGGAACAGAAGAAATATGATGCGGTGCTGGCGATGTACCACGACCAGGGCCTGATCCCTTTGAAAATGACCGGCTTCAATGAAGGGGTGAATTTTTCTGCAGGATTGAATATCATCAGAACGTCCCCCGACCACGGGACGGCGTTCAATATTGCCGGCAAGGGTATCGCAGACCCGCGAAGCATGAATGCCGCGATCCAGCTGGCGCGGACAATCGTTCTCAACAGAAAGAAATAATACTCAACCTGTCGGCCTTCATGATGGTTCGCCTTTCCAACGTTACCGTTTCGTTCAGCAAGCAGGCAGTCCTCGACCGCGTCGGCCTCGAGATCGATGCGGGGGAATTCGTTTCCCTCGTCGGCACGACCGGGAGCGGCAAGAGCACGCTGCTGCGGCTCCTTTACATGGATCTGTTCCCCGATTCCGGCACGGTCACGGTCGGAAAGTTCTCGTCGAGCGGGATCACGTCAAAACAGATCCCGTTGTTGAGAAGGAAGCTCGGCATTGTCTTCCAGGATTTTAAGCTGCTGGAGGACCGTTCAGTCTACGACAACGTCGCCTTTTCCCTGTACGTCACGAACGTGCGCTCGACAGACATCAAAAAGAAAGTGTTGAACGTTCTCGCGAACGTAGGGTTGAGCCATAAACGGAACAGTATGCCGCATCAGCTCTCCGGTGGAGAACAGCAGCGTGTTGCGATCGCACGGGCGCTCGTGAACGAACCGATCCTGTTGCTGGCCGACGAGCCCACGGGGAACCTTGACCCCTCGACATCGCTCGAAATTCTGCGATTATTGAAAGATATCAATGCAAAAGGAACAGCCGTGCTGATGGCAACGCACAATTATGATCTGGTCAGGAAAGCTCAGGGAAGGATCGTGCAGATCAAGGATAGGAAAGTTTTCGACGTGAAGCTAAAGCATTAGGAAGATCGGCCACGAAGGCTCTCACCATGTCTTTTGGAACAGAAGTTCTAGCGGCCATGTGCGTGCGCGATAAAATATTCTCAACCGTTAACCGCCTCAACTCTACGCACTTCAGGAATTTCCAGCATCAACGCCCGCTCGATTCCGCCGCGCAATGTCATGATCGACATCGGACATGATGCGCACGCACCCACGAGCTTTACCTCGACGATCCCGTCGGGGGAGACCTTTACAAGCTCTACATCCCCGCCATCTATCTGCAAATACGGACGGACACGCCCCAGGGTCGACAAGACTTTTTCTTCCATCAGTTTGCCTGTGCAGTCCCTAAAGAAATCTCGATCGACGGAGCCGAAGACTGCGTCAGATTTTTGATGCTGATTTGCGCCGCAAGGTTGCGCGCGATCTGTGCAATGATCTTCGACTGAGCGCTCTTCGGGTCGGACTCTACGATAGGCCGTCCGACATCGCCGCCGATCCGGATGTTCGTATCGATCGGAATTTCTCCAAGGAACGGAACGCCCAACTCTTTCGACGCTTTCGCTCCTCCACCTGCATCAAAAATATTTTCGCGTGCGCCGCAGTGGGAACAGATGAAGTAACTCATATTTTCGATGATGCCGAGGATCGGCACATTGACCTTGTTGAACATCATCAGGCCCTTGCGCGCATCGGCGAGGGATATTTCCTGCGGCGTCGTGACAATGACAGCACCCGTCAACGGTATCTGCTGCACCAGCGTCAGTTGAATATCTCCCGTTCCCGGTGGCATGTCGAAGATCAGATAATCGAGCGTTCCCCAGTCCACGTCGGACATGAACTGGCGCACCGCGCCGCTCGCCATCGGTCCGCGCCAGATCACCGCCTGCATCGGGTCGACCAGAAAGCCGATCGACATCACCTTCACGCCGTATTTTTCCAGCGGCTGCAGCTTTTGATTATGGAGCTTCGGCTTCTCGTTGATATTGAACATCAGCGGAATGCTCGGTCCGTAAACATCACAGTCGATCAGTCCCACGCTCGCGCCGTCCATCGCCAGCGCGACTGCGAGGTTGACGGCAACGGTCGATTTGCCGACGCCCCCTTTTCCGCTGGCCACAGCGATCGTATTCTTCACCCCGGTCAACAATGGACTCGGCTGGACTGCCTGGCGCGACGTCACGTTCGAGGTCATCGCAATGTCGATCGCACCGACGCCTGAAATTGCTGAGCGAATCGCCTTTTCGGATTCGGCCTTCAATTCGTCGCGCACCGGACACGACGGGGTCGTGAGTTCGATCGTGAAGCGCAGATCGTTCCCGGCGATCTTCACATCTTTAACAAAATTAAGAGCGACGATATCTTTCCGAAGGTCCGGGTCATGCACACTGCGCAATGCCTCCAGCACATTATCTTGAGTAAGTGATTTCATGCGATATAGTATGGACGTGGTAGACTGAATATTTGGTGCCAGCGGACGATAACAGTTCCGGCTTCAATTGACTTCATGACTTATTCAACGCTTTTTCCAGTCAGCGTCCGCAACGCCTCTCTGTATAACGCAGCGGTCTTCTGAATAATTTCCTCCGGCATCATCGGTCCCGGCGGCCGTCTGTTGAATTTTATCGAGGTCAGGTAATCGCGGACAAATTGTTTGTCGAAGCTCGGCTGGCTTCCCCCCGGGACATACTTGCTTTTCGGCCAGAACCGGGAGGAATCGGGAGTCAACAGTTCGTCGATGAGGATCAACTCGTCGTTGAGTATGCCGAATTCCATTTTCGTATCGGCGATGATGATCCCTTTCGCTTCAGCGATCTGGGACGCTTCGTTGAAAATCCGGATCGCAATATCCTTGACCTTCTTGCTGACCGCTTCCCCTTCGAGCTTCACCATTTCCTCGTAGGTGATGTTTTCATCGTGAACGCCGAGTTCAGCCTTCGTGGACGGAGTGAAGATCGGCGAGGGAAGGCGGGAGCTTTCGACAAGTCCCGCAGGAAGCGCTATGCCGCAAACGCTTTTCGCCTCCTGGTATTCTGCCCACCCGGACCCGGAGAGGTAGCCGCGTACGATGCACTCGACGCCGAGCGGGCGCGTCTTTTTCACCAGCATGCTGCGGCCGCGCAACTCTTCCGCATACGGCCGGCACTCCGCCGGAAAATCATCGACGTTGGTCGAGACAAGATGGTTCTTGATGATCCCCTTCGTGAGGTCGAACCAGTATTTCGAGATTTGCGTGAGGACCTTCCCTTTGTCGGGTATTCCCTGAGGCATGACGACATCGTATGCCGAAAGACGGTCGGTGGCGACGATGAGAAAGTAATCACCGACGTCGTACATATCGCGGACCTTGCCGCGCTTGACGAAGCGGAGCCTGGAAAAATTGGTTTCGATGATGACTGATGACATGGATGAAAGAGAATTAAAAGTTTGAAAATGAAGGATTAAGAATTGCTAATTTAAGGCAACCATATGTGTTGAAATCTCGGCTATGCATCTGCTATAAAAACGAACGCTCGAGGCGGAGCGACGACCGGAGGCGGCTTAGATATTCACGCTGGGTAATTTCGACCGCGCCCAGACTCCTCAAGTGGGGCGTCATGAACTGGGCATCGAGCAGCACGAACTGCTGCTGCCGGAGCCGTTCGACCAGGCCGACAAGCACCGACTTCGAAGCGTCCTTCATTCTGCTAAACATCGATTCTCCGAAAAAGGCTCCGCCGAGTGCGACTCCGTACAGGCCGCCGGCGAGCGCACCGTCGTGCCACGCTTCGACCGAATACGCATGCCCTCTGCGCTGAAGCTCACAGTAACTTTGAACGATCGTTTCCGAAATCCATGTTTCCTCGCGGTCGGCGCACAGGCGCATGACCTGCTCGAACGAGGTGTTAAAGCGAATCTCGTAAACTTTTTTCCTCAGCGTCTGCCGAAGGCTTCGCGACACTTTCAAACCGTCGAGCGGAATCACTGCCCGGAGCTTCGGCTCGTACCAATAGATCTCTCCTTCTTTGCTCTCCGCCATCGGAAAAATTCCGTTGCGATAAGCGTTGAGAAGGAGCTTTGGATCAATGCAGTCGCGGGTAATCGCTCCGGTCATACCTTGACAAAGACTTAAGCACCCTCGCGTTCCGAGGTCGTGCGCAGAGGTTTCGGCGGAAGGTTGAGGATCTCGTCCGGAAAATGTTCTACAATATACGAAATGACATCCTTTACCGAAAGAATGCTGACAGGCCTCTTCTGGTCGTCAACGATCGGCACATGGCGGTAACCGCCGACCGACATGATATTCATCGCATACGCGATCGAGTCATCGAGGTGCAGCGCTTCGGGGGAAGCTTTCATGAACTCGCTCACCTTCACTTTATAGAGATCCGTTTTCTTATTGACCACCTTCATCAGGATGTCGCGTTCAGTGAATATCCCAACAAGCAGGCCATCCTTCACCACAAGCACTGACCCGGTCTTGCGCTGCTGCATCGCCTCGATCGTCGTGCCGACGTCCGCGGCGCTGTCGACGACGAGCGCGCGCCTCAGGTCGAGAATCCTGATCGGCTGCTGGATCGTCTCGTTCGACAGGACCTTCTTGACTTTCTTCTCGTGCTCGAACATCTCCTGCAGCTCATCATCAAGTTCGTGAGTGCTCATGCCATCCTCCGCAAAGTTAATTATGATGCCGCTTACCCGGGAAACTCGTAACTCTCTGGCTCCGGAACAACGTGCGACTCATTTCTCAAAAAGGTCGCCCGACGGGACGATCGTGAATTTCTCTTTATTGATGTTGACGGGCAGCACTTGAATTTCTTTATCCTGAGCGAGAATCTCTGCCGGAACGTTCGGGTTATTGTATTGGATCGGCGACGGAGCGTTGGAAAGCAGAGCGTCACTGAGCGGACCGGCATCCTTCGCAACGATCGACAGATAATAATTCTTGGCCTGCAGGTGCTTCTTTATTGCCGCATTGACATCATCAACGGTCAGCAACGAAAGCTGTTTGGCGAGATAGTCGATGTAATACGGAATGCCGTAGACTTCGGAGTCCATCACATAGCCGAGCCTCCGGCTTTGCGTCTGCACCCAGAGCTTCGAATAATGGATCAGAAAGTCTCTGGTCGTTTCAAATTGATCCTTCGTCAGTCCATTGTCAACGAGCAGTTGAACTTCACGCATCGCAGCGCGGATAGCGAAGTGGGCGTTCTTGGGCTCGACGGGACGGATCCAGACGCTGAAGAACTGCTGGCGCCGGGGAATGTTCGGGTCGGGGAAGGTCGATCCGCCGTCCTGAATAAAATTCTCGATATACGAATAATCGCCGTAGTTCAATCCGCGGTCGCCCCGCAGGTGGTTCATCAGCACGCCGTTAAACGTCCGGTGTTCGCCGAGGTAAGAGTTCGCGACCAGCAGGGCGTAAAAATCTCTGTCTTTACGCGTGACATCGATCGGGTAGCCGAACGATACGGCCGTTGCCCGGTTATCCTTCTGGATGATCATCCCCTCCACTCCGACCGGTTGCACAGGAGAAGGAAGCGGCACTTCGCTGAACGACCCGGCGGGAAGAGCCGAAAGGTCATTCTTGATCCGGTCGATCAATTCCTTTGGATAGCCGCCGGCGATGCCGAAGATGATGCGGCTCTGCGTATACATCGCGCGGTGGAAGGTTCTCACGTCATCGAGTGAAACCGCGTTGAGCCCTTGAACCGTTCCGGCCACGACGGCATGGTAGGGATGATTGGCGTACATCAGCAGGTTCAATCCGGCTTTGCCGAGGTTTTCGTCATCGTTTCCGCGGAGGGTATTCTTAAGATAATTAAGCTGATCGTCCTTGTTGCGCGCAAAATCGTCGGCATCAAACCGCGGGGCCGAGACGAGTTCCCAAAGCAATCCGTAAAATTCCTGCACGTGATCTCGGTGCACTTCACCGACGATCGTTGTGATCTCTTTATCCGCCTGGGCAGAGATCCTCGCGGCCCACGGATAAAGTTTATCGACGATTTGCTGGTAGGTCAATGACTGCGAGCCCCCCTGTCCGATCATCGCTGCGGTCAGGGCGTTCAACCCTTCCTTGCCGGCGGGATCGTTGACCGACCCGGTGCGAACGACGATGCGGAACGAGACGAGCGGTGAATTGGGGACGTACACTTCTGTGATCCTGGTCGCTTGCTGTGCGTCAACTGATGGTGTGCTCATAAGAAAAGAGAAAATAAAGGCGAAAATGGAACAAGTGCGGAGGTTCATTGGGCGGCCTCATGCTCGAGTATGACGACGGTACGGTTTTCTTTTCTGAAATATTTCTGCGCCGCATGCATGATATCCTCGGGAGTCACTTTTTCGTACAGGGCATACAGCTTATTAACGGAGTCGTAATTGCCGGTCAAGGCGATATAGGTCGCGATCGTGACGGCGACGTTATCCGGCTTGTTCAGTTGCATCGCAAAGGCGTAGCGAATATAAGACTTGATGTCCCGAAGTTTTTGCGCATCGACCGGGACTGTTTTTGCGTTCTCGAGGGCTGCGTAGATCTCATCCAGGACAGAGTCGACGTCTTTTACATCCTTTATGCGGGAGAGTGCGGTAAACAGAAACGGGTCGCGATGGTCATCGACTCCGCCGTTGACAAATTCCACAAGCTGCTTCTTAATGACGAGCGATTGATACAGCGGCGAGCTTTCGGAGAACACAAGCTGTGAAAGAATGTCGAGCGATGCCCGCTGCACATCGTCATCGCTGAAGGCCGGCACATGGTACCCGATCATGAGGTACGGAAGCGTCCGATTCTTCCACGGCATATGAACGACCTTTTCTTCCTTCTGCGGCGGCTCGACAGGGACCTGCACCTGATAGTTTCCACGCTTCCAGCCGGAATAATATTTCCTCACGATCCTGATGACCTCGTCGTTCTTCACGTCGCCGACGACAACGACGGTGCAGTTCTCAGGCCGGTAGAAGCGGTCGAAAAACTTCAAACTGTAGTCGTATTGATTCGGCATGTCTTTAATATCCGCGAGGAAGCCCATCGTCGTGTGCTTGTAGGTATGCGTCGTGAAGGCAGTGTTCTGGAGCGTCTCGTACATCGACTGAAACGGTACGGAGTAATTCTTATTATACTCGCCGAGAATTGCGCCGGCTTCGGTCTTGAATGCCTCCTCGGAATATTTAAGGTTCATAAAGCGGTCGCTCTCGATATCTGCGAGCGTCTCCAGAGCATCCGCGCTTGCGACGATATGGTAGCAGGTCCAGTCGTCGGTCGTGAACGCGTTGGAATCAGCGCCGAGGCGTTTCAGGATATCGTTGTATTTATCCGCCGGGTATTTGACTGTGCCGCGGAACATACAATGCTCGAAGAAATGCGCGAAGCCGGAGTGTCCCGGCTCGACCTCATTGCGCGAACCGGTGCGCACGACGGTATAGTACGCAACAAGCCCCGGGCTGTCGTAGGGAATCGTGAGAACGGTAAGCCCGTTGTCCAGGACTGTCTTGGTAACGGGATAAGGGAAAATGTCATTCGATGTGCCCGGTTCGGCTGCCCGGCCCGTAGCCACAAGAGCCAGCATCGCACCAGCAAGCAGAACTGCACCAGAAAGTTTTATCATCATAACTCCAATGAAGAGTGGATCGGCAAAAAATTGGTGAGCGAATAATTCCGACAGAATCAATGGGCATCCGACGAAATGGGAACAGAGCATTGTTCGCATTGGCACAGACTTCGGAGATAGCTGAACGGATAAATCCCGGAACTATGTCCGTCCCCCCACACGATCTGCAGCGCGTACTGCCCGACCGGGGCAGCTGAGGCAATCCGGAACTCTCCCTCCCTGAAAATAGGAAGAAGGGCTTTGTCTCGATTTTCTTCCCGTTCGATTTTGCATGAAGCGCACGGACAGGATGTCCGGAGATGCCGCAGCGTGTAGCGGCCGGCATGTCCGTCGTTCCAAGTGATCGAGAGGTCCTGCGTGGAGGTCTGTTGTACGCGAACTGGCTGCACGTTTCAATGTAGCCAATTTCGGAATAAAAAAAAAGGGGGCGGATTCAGTTCCTAAGTGAGAGTGCGAAACGCTACGGGAGATTGGTACTATTCCCCGTAGAAATTCCTCGGCCATTTGTGTTTCTTCAGTTCTTTCAGCAATTTTTCTGAAAGAACTTTGCCATCGGAAACCGCGGTGTTGGTCTCGACATTAGGAATGGTCCGCATCCCCGGGATGACGGTCGAGACGACCGGCCGCGAAAGGATAAAGCGCAGCGACAACTCAGCAAGCGTTTTCGCTTCGGGGCCGAGGAGAAGTTTCAATTTTTCGACGCGGTCGTAGACCTGCTGCTTTCTGTCTCCGCGGAAGTAATCATTCCGCCAATCCTCCTTCATAAAAACCGTGTCCGGCCTGATGCGTCCGGTGAGCCCTCCTTCGTCGAATGGAACGCGCGCTATGACGGCGATATTGTTCTTCTGGCAGAAGGGAAAAAGTTCTTCTTCAGGCGACTGGTCGAAGATGTTATAGATGACCTGGAACGAATCAACCAATCCGGTTCTGGCGGCCTTCAACGCCGACTCCGGCTCGTGGTCGTTGATGGAAATTCCGAACGCCCGGATCTTCCCGTCCGATTTCAACCGCCGAACCGTGTCCCAGATTTCTTCAACGTCTGCCCACTCATCGCTCCATACGTGAAATTGGAGAAGATCGATCCGTTCAACGCCGAGATTTTTCAAACTGAGGTTCGCCGACTCAATGATGTAATTCTTGGGAAACGCCTCGTTGAACGGAACTCCCGGCCGCGCAGGCCACTGACGGTTTTTCGGCGGCACTTTCGTTGCGATGAAAATCTTCCCTTTCATGCCCCGGTAGAGTTTGGAGAGAAGCCGCTCGCTGTGCCCGCCGCCGTACGCGAGCGCAGTGTCAAAAAAATTCACGCCGAGGTCGACCGCTTTCCGCAAGGCGTTCATCGCCTCTTTGTCGGTGGACCCTTTCCACATGTCTGCACCGATTCCCCAAGCGCCGAAACCGATCTCGGAAACATTGATGCCAATTTTACCTAACGGACGAAATTTCATAGCGGGGCTCCAAAGAACATTGTCTTGCGGATGTTGGAGGACGGAAAGCGAAGGAAACGGCTTATTTCTCGAACGGGTTCTTCATCTTCGGCTTTGGCCGCATCGCTTTGTACATATCGTAGAGAGACTCGAGGCGGCGCTGAGACAGCTCGTCGAGATCTTCATCATCTTTATCGCGCTTGACGAACATTTCAAAGTCGGAAGCATCCTTCCCTTTCATGAAGCGGGAATAATCTTTCAGCTCGCCGATCATCGCATGTTGTTCAACGCGGGTCATGAGTCGTTCCCTTGCACAGAACCATTGGCAGCTCAGGCATTCATGCCTTAGGCGATAGGCCAGACAGGAATGTCCGACCTACGCAAAACTGCATTTCAACAAAGACAAGGCTTTTGCTTATTCATCGCCGAAATTGATACCGACGGCGCGGGCTGATTTCACGATCTCCCCGTCGACGGGAACGAGGCGCTGGTGCGCGATCGCCTCTGCGATCGGAACTGCGGTAATATGGAGGCCGCGGAGGCTGACCATATGTGCAAATTTTCCGTGCATAGCAAGTTCGACCGCTTTGGTGCCGTAGCGCGTCGCAAGAATTCTGTCGTAGGCTGTCGGGCTTCCTCCGCGCTGGAGATGTCCGAGCACCGTCACGCGGGATTCCAATCCGGTCTCTGTCGTGATCCGCCGCGATACGTGTTCGCCGATGCCGCCGAAGCGAACAGGGTCGGTGCGCTTGATGTCCGTTTCTTTCACCACCACTTCCTCATCCGCCGCTTTCGCGCCTTCCGCAACGCAAACGATGCTGAAGCGATTGCCGCGAGTTCCTCGTTCGATGACTTTTTCAAACACGGAGCTCCACTTGAACGGGATCTCGGGAATAAGAATGATATCCGCTCCGCCGGCAAGCCCTGCCTGCAGCGCGATCCATCCCGCATAGCGCCCCATCACTTCGATGACCATCACCCGATGATGCGCCGAGCCGGTGGTATGAAGACGGTCGATCGCTTCCGTCGCGATTGACAGAGCTGTATCAAAGCCGAACGTCTGGTCGGTCGCCTCGAGGTCATTGTCGATCGTTTTCGGGACGCCGATGATGTTCATCCCCATTTCCCCCAGCTTGTTGGAGATGTGCATCGTGCCGTCGCCGCCGATCGCGATCAGGCAGTCGAGCCCCCATCCTTTATAGTGTTTCAGCGTTCGCGCCGATGCATCGACGATCTCAATTCCGTCATTTCCCTCCGTCGGATAATGGAATGGGTCCCCTTTGTTCGATGTGCCGAGGATCGTCCCTCCCAGACCGATGATCCCTGAGATCTCCCTCCGGGAGATTTCGTGCATTTTCCCTTCCACAAAACCTTCAAAACCGTCTTCAATGCCGACGACCGTCAATGCGTGATCATTGATCGCTGACTTGCCAACGCCCCGGATCACAGCATTAAGTCCGGGGCAGTCGCCTCCTCCGGTGAGAATTCCAACTCGCTTCACTTTCTTTTCAGCCACGTATAATCCTTCATTTTTAATTGAACAGGTATTTCTTTTTCAAGCTTTAATGTACGGAATTTATCGGACATCGTAAAGGGGAAATGAGGCAGGGAGCGTTCTCGTTTGACCACTGATTTTTTGAATGCTTTCAGCGGTCAACCCGGATGAAACATACTCGGCATCCAGCTTTGTCCAAGCGCGGCGAATGCCGGGGCTTCCCTTCGGGAGAATCCATGACACTGTGCTGCGATGATGGCAGGATCCTTCATCAGCAACGCCTGCGGGTTCCACGATCCGTAATGTCATCGAATTTCTCTTATTTTATGGACACATCGATCTGATTCTGGGAGTCCTGCGTCTTCACACTCAACCGTTGGAGTGATAGGTCATAGACCCAGCCCTCATTCGCGCCTGCCAGGGACGGCACTTCTGCAATTCGTTTTCCGCTCAACGTCACTGAAGCCGGCTTCTGTGAAACGCCGTTGACCGCGAAAACAACGGAACGTTGGCCGGGAACAAACTCCCCTTCTGCGGCAGAACGTGTGATCGCAATTTCTCCCCCCTGGACGGCGGCCTTTATACCGACAGTTCTGTATTTTCCTTTTTGATAGTCGAAGCTGATTCCATCATCCTCGTAGCATATGCCTTTCGCTTCGCTGGAAGGAAAAATTTCGAATGTCAGCGGATCGGCAGGTGCCTGGTCGGTGTATTGAATCACCTGCTGCATCGGCACAACGGCGCCCGCGCGGATGAAGATAGGCATCTCGTCGAGTGGAGCGTTTGCGTCGATCCATTTTCCCCCTGTCACTTTCTCCCTTGTCCAGAAATCGTACCAATCCCCTTTCGGCAAATACATATACCGTGTCTTCGCGCCAGCTTCCAGCACCGGAGAGATCAGAATATTCTCTCCGACCATAAACTGCGTGTCGATGCGGTAGGTCGTTTTATCATCGGGAAATTCGAGCACAAGCGGCCGCATGATCGGCACGCCGGAGACAGACGCCTTATAGAATTCAGTGTAGAGAAACGGCAGCAGTTGATACCGGAGTTCGATGAATTTCTTATTGATCTTCTCGTACGCTTCGCCGTATGCCCAAGGCTCCTTGTTGATGCTTCCGCGCACGGAGTGCGAGCGGCAAAGCGGAAGAAAGACGCCGTACTGCAGCCAGCGGGTGTACATTTCGCCCGTCGGCGTGCCGATGAATCCTCCAATGTCCGGGCCGACGAACGATTGTCCGGACAATCCGAAATTCAGGCACATCGGGATCGCCATCGCGACATGTTCCCAGCTGCTCACGTTGTCGCCGGTCCATGCCGCCGAGTAACGCTGCGTGCCTGCGTAACCGGCACGCGTCAACACGAACGGCCGTTCGTTCGGATCAAGCCGGCGCAGTCCTTCGTACGTCCCGCGGGCCATCTGCATGCCGAACACATTATGGATCTCAGCGTGAGTGCGGACCTCTCCGTCGACATTATGGCGAACATCGACCGGAAACGTCTTCGTCGGCACATCGAAGACCGACGGCTCGTTCATATCATTCCAAAATCCTTTGACCCCGGTATTCACGAGATCCTTATAGAGCGTCCCCCACCAAGCACGGGCCTGCGAATTTGCAAAATCGGGAAAGGCGCAATCACCGGGCCAAACGGGGCCGATGAACAGCGTGCTGTCGGGGTTGAGGACGAAATGCTTCCCTTTCAATCCCTCCTTAAAAACCCAATACGACGAATCCTGTTTGATGCCCGGGTCGATGATCGTAACGATCTTGAACCCATCGGCCTTCAGGTCAGAGATCATTTTCTTGGGGTCGGGGAAATTTTTGTTGTTCCAGGTGAAGCAGCGGAAGCCGTCCATGTAATCGATGTCGAGATAGATGACATCGCACGGGATTTCGCGCTTGCGAAAATTCTCTGCGATCTCGCGCACTCTCGATTCGGGATAATAACTCCAGCGGCATTGCTGGTACCCGATCGACCACTTTGGCGGAAGGTTCATGCGCCCTGTCAGTTCGGTGAAGCGTTCGATCACCTTCTTCGGACTCGGACCATAGAAAAAATAATAATCGATCATTCCCCCCTCCGCGCCGAATGAATAATACCGTTCGGATTCTTTCCCCATGTCGAACGAGCTGCGGAAGGTATTATCGAAGAATATCCCGTAGAACTTTCCGTTCTTCATGCCGAGAAAGAACGGTATCGTCTGGTAGATTGGGTCGGTGCCCGCGGTATATGCGGGGATGTCGAAGTTCCAATTCGTCATTGCCAGCCCGCGCCGGTCGAGTTTGCCGGTCTTTTCGCCGAAGCCGTAATAGAATTCGTTCTCCGGCATCGTCTTCCAAACGTGGACCTGATCGCCGTCCCACGCCATTCCTTTGGACGAGTCGTCTTGATTGATGATCTCTCCATCCGGTGCAAGAAAAGTGATTCTCAGCGGGGATTTCGAAATTTTGACGGTAAGATCCTTCAGTGTGAGGGTAATGCTTTTTTGGTCCTGGACAAATTGATGAGCAGGGAGATCCCATTTCTCTTTCGCGACAGCCCATGATCCGAGTTCTTTAGAAGCGCTGCCGCGCACCACGCGGACGCGCACCATGTCGTCGGCGAACGGAGTGATCTGGACCTCCGCCTCGCCGCAGTTCACGACGAGCTGTTGGTCGGAGTTCAGCACAAGTTGCGCATCCCCGATGGTTTTCCATCCGGCAGTAACGGTTGTGAGTGCCATGCCAAAAAGTCCCGCGATTAAGAGATGAAACTTCATTGAAATGATCTCCGCATGTTCATGCCGATGCACTTACTCATTTTCCTTCTTTCATCACTGCGTCAAGCACGATTTGATTTTTCAATCCGGTGCTGCCCGGCGCATACGGCTCTGTCCCCTCTATTATTGCGGTGGAAAATCTGGTGATCTGCTCTATATAAAGATTGGGCACAACGACCTCTTCAATGGCGGGCGGCTGTTCTTTTCCATCAATCCCCATCGTCGTTCGGAGGGAAATCGTGGCATTGTTTTGAGTAAAGCCGTATGCCGATATGATTCCCTTTGTCCCGATAAATTCAATGAATGTCCTTCGCAGGGGTGCAGCGAACGAGCAGTAGATGGAAGCAAGAGTTCCCCGCGAGAACCGCAGAATAATATTGGCGCTTTCTTCCGTTTTTTTTGCGGTCGGACGAGGCGACAGATCGCTTTTGACCGAAACGACTTCATCGTTCAAGATGAACCGGAGCGTGTCGAGGCCGTGGACTCCGATATCATAGACAGGACCGCCGCCGGCGAGTTTTCGGTCCAGGAGCCAGGTTCGATGGCTGATCTTGCCGTCGTAGACAAAATCCGCTCGCGCCGCAGTAATGTCGCCGATCATTCCCGACTGGACGATGTCGCGCATGCGGCGAACCAATGGCGAGAGCCTCAGCATGTGTCCGACCATAAGCTTCACTCGGTGCTGCTTGCAGGCGGCAATCATTTTCCGGGCCTCCGCAGCATTCATTGCCATCGGCTTTTCGACAAGCACGTGCTTCTTCGCGCGGGCTGCGGCGATCGCCGACGGAGCGTGAAATGCGTTCGCGGAAACGATGTAGACCGCATCGACGTCATTGTGTGCGACCAATTTTTCCACAGAGTCGAAGGCCAGTGGAATGCTGAGCTCTTTGGCTTTGGCATTTGCAGCGGCCATCGAGCGCTTTTGGATCGCGATCAATTCTGAATTGGATGATGCCCGGATCGCCGGCGCGATGGCGCGCTCTGCAAACAGCCCTAATCCGAGAATGCCATAGCGAATTTTAGACGGTGAGGATTTCATGTGATGGAAGGAAAAATGTCCGGCTGATGAAGATCAGGAAGTTTGTTGACAGATTGAATTCTCGGGAAACAATATCAGGAAAAAGGGGTAGAGAATCAATAACGGAGAGAACGAACGAAGTTTCATATTGAAGGCCGGTTTGGAAGAAGACATTCAGCTTCCAAGAAATACTTGCGTACACTACGCAAGAATCTGTATATTCATCTTGCTCTGTAATCAACCCTTGCTGCCACTCGGCCCGATCCACCATTATGATCATCGCCAAACAAGTCGCCGTCTCAATTCTCATCGCCATGTCGATGAGCGCTTCATTATTCACGATTCAGGCACAGGAATACACACGGGGCGTCGGCATTTACCCCGGGGAGGTTAATGCTGATTTCTCTCCGTCAATGAAAATCGACGCAATGAATTATCGGAATCTCGCGCTGCATCGTCCGGCGTACCAATCGAGCAGCTACGATTTCAATTGCACGGCGCAGCTCATTACCGACGGTATAAAAGAGACGAAACTGCCGGGATGGGTTATTGTCACCACAAGCAGTGAAGGGCCTTTGAAAAGGAACGAGCGCGGGTGGGTGATCGACAGGAATCCGATGACGCGAAAAAATGTGGATGGCGGAAATGCCTGGATTCAGATCGAGCTTGCAGGAAACAGCCTCATACCAGACATCGACAGTATTTATCTCACCGGCAACCTTCTCGTTGACAGTCTCCCGGTAAGGCATTGGGAAATTTCCGTAACCGGCTCGAACGACGGAAAAAATTGGCGGCAGATAGGCATGGTAAGCGGCGATTCATTGCCCGGCGACTCCCTTACCGGCTACTGGCGGAGAGTCTCCCCTCCGAACCTGCGGTCGTTCAGTTATTCGATCAAACCAACCTCAACCGCTCATTTCAGCTTTTATCGTCTCAACATGATCTCACCGAACGTAAAGAGCTGGTCGGTAGGAGAAATCGGGATGCTGCGCAACCGCAAACATGCAGAGATTGGCGGACCATACAGCTTCACCAGTGCATGGATGAGTCGCAGTGTACAGGATGAATGGGTCTATGTCGATCTTGGCGCAGAATGTACGTTTGATCGAGTCGTATTGAGCTGGATACGCCGGGCCACAGTCGGAACGATCCAATCATCCGACGATGCCGCAAGCTGGAATGACATAGCGGCGATCCCTCAACATTCTGAGAACAATGAGACCGACGACATCAAACTCGTTTCATCAGTCAAGGGAAGATACGTCAGAGTGATGATGAAGCAAGCGGAGTCCGCCGACGGATATATTCTGAGCGAGATGGAAGTTTTTGGCACCGGCGGACCGGTTCCTGTTGCACATCCTTCCGCGTCAGCAGCAAAAAATGGAAGAGTCGATCTTGCAGGAGGGGGATGGAGACTCCAGCGCGAATCGTTAGTGAGGGGAGACGGCGAATCGCTTTCCAAAACGGGTGTCGATGATCATGACTGGATGATCGCGACTGTTCCGGGGACAGTGCTTGTGAGTTATTTGAACGACGGCGCTCTCCCCGATCCGAACTTTGCCGACAACCAGCTTCTCATTTCCGATTCATTCTTTTGGTCTGACTTTTGGTATCGGGATGAATTTATTCCCCCCTCTTCCACTCAGGGGCAGAAGACTTTTCTCAATTTTAATGGAATTAACTGGAAGGCAGAAGTCTATCTGAACGGGAGAAAACTCGGATCGATCGAAGGAGCATTTACGCGGGCACAATTTGATGTCACTGACATTATTCACCCGGGAGAAAAAAATGTCATAGCTGTTCGTGTCAAGAAAAACGACACGCCAGGATTTGTAAAGGAGCAGACGAAACTCAGCCACGATGCCAACGGCGGCGAACTCGGCGCCGACAATCCAACGTTTCACGCCTCTATCGGGTGGGATTGGATCCCGACCATCCGGGGACGGGAGATCGGGATTTGGAGTGACGTCTATCTCACGACAACCGGTGCAGTGACGATCGAAAACCCGTTCGTTTCGACCACTCTGCCTCTTCCCGATACATCATCGGCCGATGTAAACGTCGAAGTAACTCTCCGCAATCATACAGCCAAAGAACAAGAAGGGACAATACAGGGAAGCGTTGGCGACGCAAAATTCGAACAGGTGATTCTACTGAATCCATCGGAATCAAAAACGGTACATTTCAATTCATCGGTATGTCCTTCCCTCCACTTGAGAAATCCAAAACTCTGGTGGCCGAACGGATACGGCGAACAGAGTCTTTACGATGTGAAACTGGAATTCACGACCGCGGACAAAAGTGTATCGGATTCGCAATCGTTCAAAACAGGGCTCAGACAAATGACCTATTCCGAAGACGGCGATGTTTTGAAGATCTGGGTCAACGGAAGACGTTTTATCGGACGAGGGGGAAATTGGGGATTTTCCGAGTCGATGCTTCGTTATCGGGCGAGAGAATACGACGTAGCAGTGCGGTATCATAAAGAAATGAATTTCACGATGATCCGGAACTGGGTTGGCCAAATTGGCGACGATGCCTTTTACGATGCCTGCGACAAGTACGGCATCATGGTCTGGCAGGATTTTTGGCTTGCCAATCCGTTGGACGGTCCCGACCCGAACGATAACGGGATGTTCATGCGGAATGTCGTCGATTTTGTAAAGCGCATCCGCAATCATCCTTCGATCGGATTATATTGCGGACGGAACGAAGGGAATCCGCCGCAGCCGATCGATTCAGCGAACAGAGCGTTGTTGCCGCAGCTGCATCCCGGCCTTCATTATGTTTCGAGCTCTTCTTTCGGCCCGGTGAGCGGGGGCGGGCCGTACCGTGCTATGCCGTTGAAATTCTATTTTGAAAAAAGAGCGACGGAGAAACTGCACAGCGAAATAGGCATGCCGAATATGGTTTCATACGAGAGCCTGACGCAAATGCTTCCGGACTCAACATTGTGGCCGATCGGAAGGATGTGGGGCGTTCATGATTTCAACCTTGAAAGCGCGCAGTATGGTTTGTCCTTCATCCAAGAAATTACCGATCACTTCGGTCCTGTTGACAACGTGAAAGATTGGCTCATGCTGGCCCAGTGGGTGAACTACCAGGGATACAGGGGAATGTTCGAAGCGCAGAGCAGGAACAGGATGGGTGTGTTGTTGTGGATGAGTCATTCGGCATGGCCTTCGATGGTCTGGGATACCTACGACTACTATTTTGAGCCCACTGCCGCATATTTTGGATGCAGGAAGGCGAATGAGCCGCTCCATATTCAATGGAATGCGCTGACCGACAGCATCGAGGTTGTGAATTACAGCCTTGAGAATGGAGCCGGACTCACAGCGACGATGCAATTGATCAATCTCGACGGCTCAGTGAAACAAGAAAAGACAACAAGGCTTGATTGTTCAGAGGATCAGACTGTCCGCTGCTATAAGCTCGAATATCCCGAAGGGCTCAGCTCCACATATTTCATCAGGCTCAAGCTTTCACGAGGCTCAAATGTGATTTCGGAGAATCTCTACTGGCGCGGAGTAAAGGAAGATGACTTGAAAGCCGTTCGAGGATTGCCAAAAGTAAAGCTGCGAGCAGATACAAAAGCCGTGAAAGAAGGCAGCGGATGGCGTCTGACTACAGAGATCGGAAACGCCAATGCACAGCCGGCATTAATGATAAAATTAAAAGCTGTCAGGTCGGCAAGCCGCGACCGCATTCTGCCGGCGATCTTCAGCGATAACTATTTCTCGTTGATGCCGGGCGAGAAACGGACGATCACTATAGAGATTGAGGATGCCGACACGCGCGGCGAGAAACCCGACGTTGAAATTGAAGGGTTCAACATCCAATAGCAGGAATCGTTGTATTGCCACAATGACACTAAGCCGGTAAGACGAGTTAGAAAAGTTTTAGATATTTTCTCGTGATTTTGGGCTTTCATGGCAGCCAACAAAAAATTCGGGCCCTATCGATCCAGCGGACTCAGAACGGCGAGCCCCCCCTTATTGAGGACGTGAGTATAGATCATCGTTGTCTGCAGATTCTGGTGTCCGAGCAGTTCCTGCACAGTACGGATATCATACCCTTGTTCGAGCAAATGCGTTGCAAACGAGTGCCTGAATGAGTGGCAACTGCCATTCTTCCGGGGGCAGGTGAGGGTGATCGCTTCCTTCACCGCTCTTTGCACAGCGCTTTCATCGAGATGATGGCGCATTTTTTTCTTGGTGCGGGGATCGACCGAGAGTTTCGAAGCGGGGAAAACGTATTGCCAGGCAATTTCTTTTCCCGCGCCCGGATATTTTCTCGCGAGCGCATCCGGCAACATAACCTCCCCTTCCCCGTGCATCAAATCACGCTCGTGCAAGATCGTTACCATTCTTAAATGGAGCTTCAGTTCTTCTTTGATTTTTTCGGGGAGAGGGACGATGCGGTCTTTATTTCTTTTCGCTTCCCTCACAATGATAAGTCCCCTTCCGAAGTCGATATCCTTGACCCTGAGCTTAAGGCACTCCTGCAGACGGAAGCCTGACCCGTAGAGCAGGCTAGCGATCAATTTATTTGTCCCGTGCAGCCGTGCGAGGATAGCCTGCATTTCTTCTCTTGTAAAGACGACAGGAAGCCGGCGAGGCCGGTTAGCACGCACGACGTCTGCAACATTGCCAAGCTCACGTCCGAAGATTGTTCTATAGAGGAAAAGAAGTGCATTGAACGCCTGATTTTGTGTTGATGCAGAGACCTTTCCGATAACAGCGAGATTAGAGAGGAACGCCTCAACTTCTTTCTCCCCCATTTCGCGCGGATGTCGTTTATGATGAAAGAGGATAAATCGTTTGATCCAATAAAGATATGCTTGTTCAGTTCGCATGCTGAAGTGCCGAAGCCGCATACGGGACCGAACCTGGTCGAGCAATTTTCCTTTTTCCATTGGACTCCCCCTTTGTGAAGTTGCATTTTACAGCGGAATGCAGTAGTTTTGCGGTTGTAACAATGGGAAGATAGTAAAACTCACAGAAAAAAGCGAGGGGGCATGCAATATCCTTCCGGGCAATCCCCCACTATTATAGTATACTGCGGGGAGCAGTCTATGTAATCAAATCAGGGCACATACCTGCTTCGCACAATCTAAACATAGTTAGAACGCACAACATGCTGTATCGATTTTCGAACAATTAGCGGACATTGCAGCCAGATGCTCATAACACAGCACTAAAGAATGAAAGACACAATTACTACACTTGGCGTGTCTGACGTTTTAGACAATGGCCCCTTCTACCACGGGACGAAAGCGGATTTGCGGGTTGGCGATCTGCTGACAGCTGGGTTCAATTCAAATTACAACCCAGAGGTTATAATGAATCACATTTATTTTACAGCCTTGGTAAATGGCGCGGGACTTGCTGCGGCCTTGGCCAAAGGCGAAGGACGCGAACGTGTCTATATCGTCGAACCGACTGGGATTTTTGAAAATGACCCGAACGTTACCGACAAAAAATTCCCGGGTAATCCGACACGATCATATCGCACCAAAGCTCCATTGAAAATTGTTGGCGAAGTTACAGATTGGGTAAGACAAACACCTGAGGAACTCCAAAAATGGCGCGACAAGTTGGCGAATGTCAAACCCCATTCTAGAGGAGAAATTATCAATTAGTTCCCGAGCTGCCAATGCCCAGCCCGATGTGTGCGTTCTAACCAGGCGCTGAAGCTGCGGATAAAACAGTCTGCGTCTACGCCGCGCGGCAGTTGGCCGCAACGAAACTTGATTCTGGAACATCCGCGCACCGAACTACATGGCGCCATCAGTTCGCCGCCGTCAGCTTAGCGCCGGTCCGTTAGGCGGTTGGCACAAATCAAGAAACTCTCGATAGCGTTCAAATGACAAATTACGCGATCATCTTCCTTACCCTCATAGCCTTTTGTGGATGCAACAGGTCGGAGGTCACATCTCCACCAATGGCAGTTGGCGTTACTCTTGCATTTTCCTCTGGATTTCAAGGAGACTCGCTAATTTGTAAATGTGACACCACAACCTTCGGCGAATGCCGCGCATACAGTGACAGTCTCTTTATGACGGCTGGATATCAATTTATAGCAACGGAAGGAATGCATAGGCTCACCTTGATCTTGCCTCTTGAACACGCCCAAGCGGATACGGTCTTCTGGGTTTGGAGGAATCTTCTGATAACAATAGAGGCGCACCTAGATCGAAAAACTATG